>CBETNY010000285.1:0-3277 GCA_965537275.1 uncultured bacterium
GGTCACAACATTGCACAAACATCCCCCGTAATCAATTATCCGGGTGTCACCTTGCAGGAGGTGATTCATGTGAAAAGCCCCAACTATTTGTTTTTAAATTTAACCATTTCGGAAGAAGCAAAAGCCGGCACTTTCAATATCGTGTTTAAGAAAGGGAAAAGGGAACTGATACGGCATCCCTATACTTTAAATAAAAGAGATACCAACCCAAAGCTCCATCAGGGATTTGATAATTCGGACGTGATTTATCTGCTGATGCCTGATCGGTTTGCCAATGGAGACACCACCAACGACAACATGCCCGGCATGCTTGAGAAAGCGGACGCCATGGCGGAGACATCAAAGGGATAGAGAAGCATTTGGAGTATTTAAAAAATCTGGGAGTGACCGCCGTATGGAGCACCCCTTTAATGGAAAACAACCTGCCCAAATATTCCTACCATGGCTATGCCATGACAGATTATTACCGGGTAGATCCACGCTTCGGCACCAATGAAGACTACCGGCGACTGGTAAAAGAAGCCCACCAAAAAGGCTTAAAAATAATCCAGGACATGGTGTTTAACCATTGTGGGGTGAATTACTTCTGGAAAGATGATCTTCCCACAGACGATTGGTACAACCGGTGGCCCAAGTTTACCCGTTCAAATTATCATGGAGGGGTAGTGACCGATCCTCACGCTTCGGCTTACGATTATCAACACATGGTAGGCGGTTGGTTCGACCACAGCATGGCCGACCTGAATCAAGACAATCCACTGGTAGCCAACTACCTGATTCAAAATAGCATTTGGTGGATCGAATATGCCGGATTAGACGGCATCCGCCAGGATACCTACCCCTATCCGTATAAAGATTTTATGTCGCATTGGATGCAACGGGTTCTGGAAGAATATCCTCAGTTTAATGTGGTAGGCGAAGCCTGGCTTTCCTATCCATCATCGGTAGCCTACTGGCTTGAGAACGACCACAATGCCGATGGTTATCATTCGCACCTGACCAATGTGTTCGATTTTCCGTTAATGTATGCCATCAACAAAGCTTTTAACGAGAGCAATGGATGGGCCAGCGGAGCAGCACAACTTTACGAAGTGCTTTCGCAGGATTTTGTTTACAGCGACCCCATGAAACTGGTTGTTTTTGCAGACAACCACGACAACAACCGCTTTTTTCACAACGTGGGCAATAACCTTAACAAATGGAAACTGGCCATGGCCTTCATCATGACCACGCGGGGTATTCCACAAATCTATTACGGAACCGAAATTCTGATGGATGGTGACAAAGGAAAAAGTGATGGAAATGTTCGCATGGATTTTCCTGGAGGATGGCCCGGTGATGCAAAAAATGCTTTCACTCCTCAGGGAAG
The DNA here is from genome assembly GCA_965537275.1 of uncultured bacterium. Classification (GTDB taxonomy): domain Bacteria; phylum Bacteroidota; class Bacteroidia; order Bacteroidales; family F082; genus Sulfidibacterium. The sequence continues at coordinate 1,370 of CBETNY010000285.1, forward strand.
AACCCGCGAACAGAATGATGCCTACAATTTCCTTTCACGATTGATGCACTGGCGCCAACAAAACCAAGCCGTACAATTTGGAAGTCTTACCCACTATATCGCCCAAAACGGGGTGTATGTCTATTTCAGAAAATACAAGAAACAATCGGTCATGATTTTGCTGAATAACAACGAAAAAGAAGTTAACGTAGATTTATCACGTTTCTCAAATGATTTGAAAGGGTTCACAAAAGGCAGTCTGGTACTGGGGAATGGAAATGTTATCCCGCTAAACCACATCACGCTCCCTGCCAAATCGCCTGTTATTGTTGAACTGAAAAAATAAAAAATCACTCATGCAAACAGACCTTCGTACGGCACCCAATACCACAAAGAAAAACAACCGGCAGGTTGGCTTTCGCAACATCAGCCTGTCTCTTGTTTTTTTAGCCTTTTTAATGATCCGGATTTCTCCGGTGGTGGGTCAGGTGGTCGAGCTGATCCCCTCACAACCCACTATCACTGATACTGTAACCCTTGTTTACCATGCCGACCGGGGAAACGGGGTGCTAAAAGATTTCAAAGGCGACCTCTATTTGCATACCGGTGTTATTACCGACAAAAGCATGGGAACCTTCGACTGGAAACATGTAGTGGGAAATTGGGGAAAAGCCGATCAGAAGGTAAAGATGAAAAGAATTGCCAACAACAGCTACTCTTTTCGCCTTGTCATTGGAAAATTTTACAAGTTAAAACCCAATGAAAAAGTTCAGCAGCTCTGCTTCGTTTTCCGCAATGCCAAAGGGAACCTTGTCGGGAAAACCAAAGACAACAAAGATATCCTGATTCCTGTTTTCGGTTATCAACCTCCGGTTAAAAAAACCGCAGCGTACCTTTTCAGGAACCGGCATTATCTTTCTCATCATATTTCCAACGGAAATTTGGAGATTCAAACGGATCATGGAATTTTACAATGCTTTTTCTATAGCCCCACCATGGTTCAAATCATCAATAAGCCGCTTGGAACTCGCACACCCGATTCCTCGGTAGCGATTATCGCAAACCCCATGGCTCAAACGGGGAAGGTGGAAGAGCAGGCTGATTATCTGATTTACCATTCGGATAGCTTGCAAGTGGTCATCCATAAATCTCCCTTTTACTTGTCGTATGTCTATCATCATGACACCATTTTACAGGAAGAAAAAGGTTATTTCAGGCGAACCAATCAAGCAGGATTACGATTTAAAACAGCTCCAAAGGAACATTATTACGGATTGGGAGAAAGAGCTGTCAGGAAATTAAAAGGACACCGATTCGAGCTATACAATCAGGCACATTATGCCTATGAAATGGGCGCTCAAAATCTAAACTTTTCCGTACCGGTGCTGGTTTCTTCAAAAAGATACCTGTTGTTCTTCGACAACCCCCAAAAAGGCTATGCCGATGTGGGAAAAACAGAACCAAACATTCTGGAATTGGGTGCAGTGGGAGGCTTGATGAAATACGTCTTTATTGCCGGCAACAATTATCCGGCGCTTTATCGCCAATACGGAAAACTCACCGGTACGCAACCGTTACCCCCGCGATGGGCCCTTGGCAACCTGCAATCGCGCATGGCATACCGTACGCAAAAGGAAGCCGATTCGATTGTTGATTTGATGCAACGGGGAGATTTTCCCATGGATGCCTTAATCCTCGATTTTTACTGGTTTGGTGACAGCATCAAAGGATATCTGGGAAAGTTAGACTGGTACAAACCTCACTGGCCCCATCCCGAAGAAATGATTGCCAACTTTCGAAAGAGAGGAATTAAAACGGTCTTGATTACCGAACCCTACATCATCGATACCCTTGCCAACTATCACATTGCAAACCGGTTGGGAATTTTGGCCCCCGACAGTACGGGAAAGACTTACAACAATTCGGAGT
>CBETNY010000286.1:0-3247 GCA_965537275.1 uncultured bacterium
CAGTTCAAGCCCTTTTGATTTTGCTTCGTGATAGAAAAATTTATACTGTTCTTCAAGAATTTCGTTTACCGAAACCTCAGCTTTTGAAACTTTAACTTCCCCGGCTTCAATTCTCGAAATATCAATGATATCAGTAACCGTGGCGATCAGTCTGTCGCTGCTTTTTTTTATAATATCGAAATATTCTTTTTTTTCTTCATCAGAAATATCGTAATCTTGCAGAAGACTAATAAAGCCCGTTATGCCGTTTAGCGGGGTACGTATTTCGTGGCTCATATTATTCAGAAAAGCGGTTTTCAGCCGGTCGCTTTCTTCGGCTTTTTCTTTGGCAAGTTTTAAGTCTTCCTCCGCTTTTAGGCGTTCAAGCGACAAACTAATCTGGCTTGAGATTATCTCGAGGATCTTTAGATCTGCTTCATCGAAAGCATTTTCATTTTCGTAACTCTGCACGGCAATAATGCCCTTCGTTTTATTTTCGCTTTTTAAGGGCACAGCCAGCCATACTTCCGATAGGTGGCCTGTTTGATCAACCTCCCCGGATTTTATAAGTTTTTCTATCGTGGCTTTTTTAGCCAGTAGAGATTTCCCGGTTTTTATGACATAATTGGTCAATGTTTTTCCGGCCGGGTAGGACTCCCATCTGTCTTTTTCATCATGATGCAAGGGTAATGAAATACGGTCGGTTTTTTCATCATAAAGGGCAACTAAAAAGTTTGTGGTGTCAATAAACTTTCCCAACTCCGCTTTCACCAAGGTTAAGAAATCTTCAGTGCTATGGGAGGTAATAACCGCATTTGAAATATGATGGATGACACTTTGAATTTGCTCGTTTCTTTTCTGCTCCGTAATATCTTCCGAATCTTTAATGTAATTGATGATTTTTCCTTTCTCATCGAAAATGGGTGAAACAAAAGCCCTTTCCCAATACAATTCGCCGTTCTTCTTTTTATTATGAAATTCGCCACGCCAGGTTTTGCCCGATGAAATGGTTTTCCAAAGCGCTTCATACACCTCATAGGGCTGTTCGCCTGATTTTAATATACGGGGATTACGCCCGATGACTTCTTCCGGGTTATAACCTGTAAGTTCTGTAAATTTAGGATTTACATATTCCAGGTTTCCATCAGTATCTGTAATGGCAATTATCGAAGGGCTTTGTGTTACTGCGGTGGAGAGTTTAAGGAGTTGTGCTCTTGCTTTTTTGTGCTCCGTAATATCTTCCGCCACTTTAACATAATTGATGATTTTGCCCTGTTTATCAAATATGGGTGAAATGGAAGCCATTTCCCAGTACAATTCTCCGTTTTTCTTTTTGTTGTGGAACTCCCCCCGCCAGGTTTTGCCCGATGAAATGGTTTCCCAAAGTTCTTTATACATTTCATCGGATTGTTCGCCTGATTTCAATAGACGGTGATTCTGTCCGATGACCTCATCCGGGTTATAACCTGTAAGTTCTGTAAATTTAGGATTTACATATTCAATATTTCCGTCGGTATCTGTAATAGTAATAACCGAAGGGCTTTGCGTTACTGCGGTGGAGAGTTTGGTGAGTTCTTTTTCTGCCTGCTTTCGTTCGGTGATGTCCCGCGCTATTCCAAGTACAACTCTTTTCCCGGCAATATTAACAGGATGGGTACGAATTTCGACAGGAACCAAGTCTCCGTCTTTTCGGTGCAGGGTATATTCTTCGGGACCGGTACTTTTACCTAATACATTCATGGCCAAACTCGCTAAGGCTTTCGGCACCTCCTTTGAAGAGAGAAGGTTGAGTTTTGTAAAATTTTTCCCTATCAACTCTTTACTGTTATAACCCAGTATTTTCTCTGCTGCTTTGTTACCATCGATAAAATTACCCTTCATATCGATCATGTAATAAGCATCCGGTGCAGACTCAAATAATATTTTCAGTCTTTCTTCAGAACTTGCTAAGGCCGCCTCTTCCTGCTTGCGCTCGGTGATGTCGAGAACCGATATCAGGCCTGCCTTACCACTTTTGAGTTCTGTAGTATTTCCTGTTAGCAAGACCCATTTTTCTTTTCCCTGTTTTGTAATAATTTTAAATTCATATCCTGATGGAGCGGGCTTGCCTTTTTGCCGTTCTTTCCCACGTTCTTTTATTAAATCAACATATTCAGGAGCAACGAATTCCCAAAATTTCATTTGTTTTAATTCGTCAAATGAATAGCCGGTTATTTGCTCTGCCGCCGGATTTGCATATATCCAGTAATCGTTTTGATATAGTGCGATTCCCATTAGCGTAGATTCAGACAGGTTACGAAATTTCATCTCGCTTTCCCGCAACGCTTCTTCCGCCTGCTTGCGCTCCTGCCTGATTTTCTTTTTGTCCAATGCGCTTAAAACAGCCGGGCCTAAGCGCTGGATATGTTCTTTTATCACATAATCGTCGGCTCCGGCTTTCATGCATTCAACAGCCGTCTCTTCATTCATGGAACCGGTAAGGATGATAAACGGAATAAATTCTTCCTTTTTACGGGTGATCTGCAAAGCTTTCATCCCGTTAAAAGCAGGCAGCATATAATCTGAAATAATCAGATCGGGTTTAAAGTTTTCTAAAGCTTCAATAAAACCCTGCTCCGTATCGGTAAACAATGTTTTATAATTATTTAAAACTACTTTAATTTCTCGCTCTGCCAATTCTGCATCAGATGGCAGGTCTTCCAGAATTAATATTTTTATTTTTTCTTCCATTATGATCATCCCATCAATTTAATAAAAACAAAACTATTACTTTTAATCTTAAATCCCATTCTTGGGGAACTCATTCACGACCAACCAATATAATCCCAGTTGTTTAATGGTTTCAGTAAATTTTTCATAATCAACCGGTTTTACGACATAGCTGTTGGCGCCCAATTCATAGGCAGATTCTATATCCGGATCCAGGTTGGAAGAAGTGACGATTACTACAGGAATTTTTTTAGTATCCTGATTTGATTTCAATTGTCTTAATATTTCCAGCCCGCCCACTTTGGGCAGTTTTAAATCCAAAAAAATCATCAGGTTCGATTTGCATGCTTTTCGGTCCTTAAATTTACCTCTTTTGAAAAAAAAGTCCAGGGCAAGTTCGCCATCTTCCAATACGATCAAATTATTCGCTAATTGATTTTTTTTCAAAGAACGGATCATCAGTTCTGCATCTGCCGGATTGTCTTCCACGATGACGATTTCATATTCTTTTTTCATATTCTGTCCTCCATTAATTTAATATTTATTTTCAATCATTCCT
>CBETNY010000287.1:0-3242 GCA_965537275.1 uncultured bacterium
CTTTTTTCTTTGTTTGGTACTTGGTTTCCAGCTCGGCAATTTTAGTACGCACATCTTTGTCACGCAAATAATTCTCAAACTTTCGTAGTGAGTCGTTCCATCGCAACGCTTCTTTGTAATTTTTTAATTGCGCATTCAATTCATAAAGAAGCTTGAAAGTTCTTCGTTTTTCAGGAGCGTAATTGTCCAATGCAGCGCTCGAAATATTTTCTTCTACCAGCCTCAGCGCTTTGCTGTACTGTTGTAATTGTTGATAAAGTTCGGCTTTTTGGTTATTGCTGCTAATAATGTAGAATGGATTTTGGGTCGTGAATTTATCGGCGGCAAGTATTAATTGTAAGGCCTTTTGAAACTGTCCTGCATTCTTGTAGAGTTCTGCTTTGTTGCCCAGGGCGACCTTTTGTCCGTTTACATAACCAATTTTTTTGCTGATTTGCATCAAGGTATCATAATATTGTAAGGCTTGATCGGGTTTGTTTTTAAATTCGGCAAGTTGGCCCAGTTTTTCATAAATAAGGGCCTTTCCTAATGGGGTGGCACACCCCTTTTTGTTCATAACACCATAGGCTCGTGCAATATATGTTTCCCATTTGTCCCAGTTGCGCGTGGCATTGGCTATCTCGGCGGCTTTTAGATAGTAAAAACTGAGTCTGGAGGAATCACGAAGGTGTTCTTTTAAATTAAGGGCTTTCAGTAGCTGCTCCATGCCTGTTTTATAATCACCCAAATCTTTGTAATTATCACCTAAATTCAAATAGGCCCCTGCCATTCGGTTGCTGTCGTGTAAACGTTTGGCTGCCTGCAACGATATTTTGTAATTTTTTGTGGAAAGCCCTTTTTCGCCAAGGTCCCAGTAGTTACCGGCTAACTCGTTGGAAATGGTGGCAATGGCTTTGTCGTTTTTTAAACCGTAAGCAAGTCGTAACGCTTCTTTAAAATAAGCTGTCGCACGTTTTTGTTTCCCTCTGTGCGACAAAAGCAACCCGAATTTGTAGTAGAGCCGGGTGATGTTTAAACTGTCGGTGGCTTTTGGGAGCAGCTGTTTTACATTTTGGTAGTAGGGCTCCAGGGGTGATGGCGCAACGGAACGGTTAATATCAATGGCTTTTAGTTCATAGGGAATTGCCTCTTTGTAGCGCTGCATGGCCTGTAGCGTGTTGCTTATTTCTTCATAATTCGCCTGAATGCCGGGAATATCATTCAGTATTTTCTTTAAAGCAAAGGATTGTTTGTAAAACAAAAGGGCTTTTTTATAATTGGCTTTTTGAAAAAAATAGTTGCCCAGGCTGTCATAATGGACAATGTTATGTTTTAATTCCTGCTGTGAGGAATGGGAAATGATAGTGTCGGAACGCGTGCTCCCCGCAAAGCTGCTAAAAAAAGATAGTGCCAGAATGGTGGTTATCAAGTAGTTCATTATTAATGATTTAACGAGGAGTTCCTTTTAAGCTTAAGTTGTTCAAAGATATAAAAAAACAGATACCCCGGCCATTGATTTGATTTGAGGGGTGGTTTGTGATTTTGCCGGGTCAATGAATGATTTATTGAAATCGAAGCGGGATTGGAACTTTTTTTGTCGCTGTTCACCGACTAAATACAACGGTTCACCGAAATTTGTTACCCACTCTCTTCAGGTAGGCTTATTTTTGCAGCGTATTAAAACAATAGAAATGGAAAATAACAACCGCCAACACTTTCGCTCAAACGATGGCAAACTCATTAGCGGAGCTATCCTGATTCTCATCGGGATTTTAATTATGCTCAGAAATTTCGATTTTATAGATGTTAACGTATCCTATTATATTTTTTCGTGGAAAAGTCTGTTGATTTTCCTGGGATTGGTCTTTTTAGGTGCTAAAACCAACAAAACGCCCGGATACATTTTGGTGGGATTGGGTGTGTTTTTTTGGTTGCCCAGTTTTTTCGATTATTCCATAACCTTTAGTGATGTGTTTGTTCCCTTGTTGCTCATTGGCCTGGGTGCTCTTTTAATCAATCGCCAACGTTCGATGAATGGCCGGCATACTGTCAACGGGGCCGACAACCCGTCGGGGCCCACCGGCTATTTGGATGACGTTTCCATTTTCGGGGGTGGGATAAAAATCATCCAGTCAAAAAGCTTTAAAGGAGGAAACATTACGGCTATTTTTGGCGGCTCCGAATTTGATTTGCGTCAGGTGGAGATGGCTACAGATGTTGCGGTGATCGATGTGTTTACCCTTTTTGGGGGGACTAAGATTACGGTACCCGAGTCGTGGCGTGTGAAATCGGATGCCATTTCCATATTGGGAGGCCTTTCGGATAAAAGGGTGATACGACCCGATGCCGAAGTGGAAAAAACCCTGGTAATCAAAGGGGTGGTGATGCTGGGTGGCGTTGAAATCAAAAGTTTTTAATTTTTAATAATTCACAAGATGAAGTCAAAAGTAGCAGCCTATTTTTTGTGGTTCTTTTTAGGGTTTTTTTCTGCCCATCGTTTTTACCTTGGTAAAATAGGTAGTGGTATTTTATACCTGCTTACCGGTCAGTTATTTGGTATTGGATGGATTATCGACCTCTTTTTAATTAACGGTATGGTAGATCGTTATAACCTTGAGAACAGGGTAAGCCGAATAGAGACCGTTCACATCTAAAACGCCCCTTTTTAATAGAAGTTGACCTATGTTAAATCCCGTTTCAAAAAGTAAAAATTATTTCCTTAGTTATTTAACTATTTGGGCTTTACTTATCAGTATCCATACGCTAATACTGAATTTCTTTTATGGGATTGACGGGATGATGAGTCTGACCGACTCGGTGATATTTAATGTTAGCTTTCTGCTAATCGGATATGCGCTTTGGTTTGTAATCCGGTTTAACCTAAAAGAAAAACCTTCGGTTTTTGATGTGATTTTCAACCATCTGCTGGTGGCAATTGTGTTAATAGCCGGCTGGTTAGGATTTGGTTATTTTACACTATCCGGCTTGTACGGTAGTCATCAGGAGTATATGAATTTTCTGAATGCATCAATGGCCTGGCGGTCGGTTATGGGACTGTTTTACTATTTACTTTTTGTGATGTTTTATTATCTGATCATGTATTACGATGATTTACAGGAGAAAATGGCCATGGAAAGTAAACTTCAAAACCTGGTAACCCAAGCCGAGTTGGATGCCTTAAAATCACAAATCAACCCGCATTTTTTGTTTAACAGCTTGAACTCCATCAGCTCACTCACCATCACCAACCCCGATAAAGCACA
>CBETNY010000288.1:0-3238 GCA_965537275.1 uncultured bacterium
TAGTTACATTTCCGATTTTAACTCCCAACTCCACACTCCCAACTTCCTTCCCTTCAGGCAGGGATGGGAGCGGCACCGCCGAAGGGGCAAAAGCGTGTGTGGGCAGGGGAGGGCAGGGCGACCAAAGGAAGCCCCTGCAAAACCCTTTGCCCACACCGTCTTGTGCCCCGAGGAGTAGAGCGGACAGCCCGGCCACGCTCATGGCGGGGGCCTGCCAAAAAATATTGAAAAAAAGGCTTTTATATTCAACGAAAATTTTATAATTTTGCCCCCTTGTTTTAAAAGGCCCGGAATTTGGCTTAATTGTTTATAGGTCAAATTTTTAAAACATTGAAATTCATTGTTTAACCCGTTTCAAAACACGTGCGCCGGGGGTTGGTTTGAAACACAAGTATTTTTTATGTCTGATATTGAAAAAAATCTCGACGAAACCCCTGAAAAAGAGGTGAAAGTGGAGGAAACCCAAGCAGCTGCTGCTGAAGAAGTTGCACAAGAAACTAAACCGGAAGCCGAAAAAGAAACTGTGGCTGAACCCGAAAAAGAGGCGGCTCCCGTAGCTAAACCCGCTGCTGAACCTGAAGAATTTGATTGGGATGCTTTGAATAAAAAGCAGGACAATTATTCCGATGAAGAACGCGCCAAACTCGAAAATATTTATGGCGATACCCTCAGCTCGATTGTTGAGCATGAAGTGATTGAAGGAAAAGTGGTTTCCATCAACTCACGCGAAGTGGTGGTGAACATTGGGTATAAATCGGATGGAATTATTCCTGTAAACGAATTCCGTTATAACCCGGATTTGAAAGTGGGTGATACGGTTGAAATTTATGTGGAAAATCAGGAAGATGCCAATGGCCAGATGATTCTTTCGCACAAAAAAGCCCGTATCCTGAAATCGTGGGATCGTATCAACGAAGCGTTTGAAAAAGACGAAATCATCAACGGTTATGTGAAAAGCCGTACCAAAGGTGGTTTGATTGTGGATGTCTTCGGTATCGAAGCGTTCCTTCCCGGTTCGCAAATCGATGTGAAACCCATCCGCGATTATGACGTGTTTGTGGATAAAACCATGGAATTTAAAGTGGTTAAAATTAACCAGGAGTACAAAAACGTGGTGGTTTCGCACAAAGCCCTTATCGAAGACGAACTGGAAGCCCAAAAAGCCGAAATTATCGCCAAACTCGAAAAAGGTCAGGTGCTCGAAGGTACCGTCAAAAACATTACTTCCTACGGTGTGTTTATCGACCTGGGTGGTGTAGATGGCCTGGTGCACATTACCGACCTTTCGTGGGGACGTATCTCGCATCCTGAAGAGGTGGTCGAACTTGACCAAAAACTGAAGGTGGTGATTCTTGACTTCGACGAAAATAAAAAACGTATTGCTTTGGGTCTGAAACAGCTGACTCCCCATCCCTGGGATTCGTTGGATGAAAACCTGAAAGTAGGCGATAAAGTAAAAGGTAAAGTGGTTGTGATTGCCGATTACGGTGCCTTCATCGAAATCTATCCCGGTGTGGAAGGTTTAATCCATGTTTCGGAAATGTCATGGTCGCAGCACTTGCGTACGGCACACGACTTCCTGAAAGTGGGCGACGAAGTGGAAGCGGTTATCCTTACCCTCGACCGCGAAGAACGCAAAATGTCATTGGGTATGAAACAACTGATTCCCGATCCGTGGAAAGATATCCGCGATCGCTATCCTGTTGGTTCAAAACATACCGCAACCGTGCGTAACTTTACCAACTTTGGTATCTTCGTTGAAATTGAAGAAGGTGTTGACGGCTTAATCCATATCAGCGACCTGTCATGGTCTAAAAAAATCAAACATCCCGCCGAATTTACTAAAATCGGTGAATCCATTGAAGTGGTGGTGCTTGATGTTGATGAGGAAAACCGTCGCCTGAGCTTAGGCCACAAACAGTTGGAAGAGAATCCATGGGATGTTTTTGAAACGGTATTTACTTTGGGATCGGTACACGAAGGTACGGTAACCAAGGTGCTCGACAAAGGGGCTCTGGTGGCTCTGCCTTATGGTGTGGAAGGTTTTGTTCCTACCCGTCATATGAAAAAACAAGACGGTACCAGCGCCAAAGTGGATGAAAAATTGGATTTCAAAGTGATTGAATTCTCGAAAGACAATAAGAAAATCATCCTTTCACATGTTGAAACCTATCAGGAACCTGAAAAATCGACTGCCGCAAGTAAAAAAGGCGCCGAAAACAAAACAGCAAAACGTGCTGTTAAAAAACTGAATGAAAACCTGGAGAAAACTACTCTGGGCGATCTGGATGTTTTGGCCAACCTGAAATCTGATCTTGAAAAAGAAGAAAAGAAGAATAAATAATAGGTTTAGGTTTATAAATTGAAAAATTCCCTGCCGGTTTCGGTGGGGAATTTTTTTTGTACCTTTGATTAAGCAATGACTATGGAAGATTTTCACGTTACCATTCTGGGAAACGGCTCTGCTGTTCCTACCGCTTATCAACACCCCACCAGCCAGCTGCTGCAATACCGTAACCAACGGATCGACTGCGGTGAAGGTACCCAGATTCAAATGATTCGTTACAAGCTATCGGTGCGGAAAATCAACCGCATTTTCATCAGTCATCTGCACGGTGATCATTATTTTGGATTGGTGGGCCTGCTTTCAACGCTTCACTTGTATGGCCATAAAAAAGCCATCCATCTGTATGCTCCCGGGGCTTTGAAATCGCTCCTCGATTTGCAGTTTCAACTTTCGGATACCCGCCTGAGATTCGATTTGGTGTTTCACCCGCTTCCCGAACAGGGTTTGATTTATGAAGATAAAAATCTGACGGTGCATACCTTTCCGTTGAATCACCGGATTGAAACGCACGGTTTTGTCTTTCGTGAAAAAAGTCGCGACCGTAAACTTTCAAAGACTTTTGTGAAAAACTTTCAGCCGGGTATTGAACAGATGCAGCAAATAAAAAAAGGGGCTGATTTTCTCACAGCGGAGGGCAATTTGCTTAAAAACAGTGAGATTACCCTCGATCCACCCGCCCCGCGAGGCTATGCCTATTGTTCCGATACGGCCTACGACGAATCCATCATCCCTCACATTCATGGCGTGGATGTGTTGTATCATGAAGCCACCTTTGATGATGAGATGGCCCATATCGCCGAAGAAAAATATCACGCAACCGCACGACAGGCTGCGCAAATAGCCCGGAAAGCGAAGGTGAAAAAATTGCTTCTGGGCCACTTTTCAGCTCGG
>CBETNY010000289.1:0-3236 GCA_965537275.1 uncultured bacterium
ACATAAGATTTGTGTATATTTTGAAGTCGGATCATATCCAATCAGTTTTTGATGTGCAATAAGTTTATCACGAACTGTGCCATGCTTCGCAAAAAACACTGAATCAAGATAGTATAGTATTTAGGAACACAAATTCCTGTAGAAGGTTTTTTCACCAGGTGTACGCCTTCCCGACAACAGGTGTGCGATATCGGGCAGGGGTCATTACGCTGTGACAATTTCCTTCTTTTTGTTGTATCTTTACGAAGGATTTTTTTTCGTTCGACGGGCGGATAAATAACGAACAACACTTGACAATTTGTACAGGATGGTATCGGGTATTCGCCAAATCGCACGTAAAAGGATAAAGAAACGTAGTATTAAATTGAAAATTTGAAACATTGAAAGATCAAAAGGCCCTTATCCAAAAGGTAATTTACCGTGCACTATTTATGACATTTTCAGTATTGTTGGGTTGTCATTTCAGTATGGGAATGTCGGAAAATCAACAAGAGCAACCTTTTTCGGTTCCCCTTCAGGGGCAATCCATTCCGGGTGCTGCAGCAAAATTAAATACGGTATTGCTTTATATTGGTACCTATACCGATGGAGAAAGCAAAGGTATTTATCTGGTTCGCTTTGATACGGTGAGGGGGGTTGCTTCCGAACCTCAGCTGGTGGCCAACATCGATAATCCTTCGTTTCAGTGTATTGGTGCCGACAAAAGCCAATTATGGAGCGTGAGTGAAAAGGACAACGGCGCTTTTACTGGATTTAAAATCAATAAGAAAAATGGCGCTTTGGAGCGGTTAAAAACCTTCCCGTCAAAGGGGTCTGCTCCGTGCTTTATTTCGTATGACAACCATGGAAATACCGTAATGGTGGCTAATTACAGCAGTGGAAACCTTGTCCGTCTTGCTGTTAATGATGATGGGACATCCCGTGGAAAAATGGCCATTCATCAACATTCAGGGCATGGCCCTGTGGTTAACCGGCAATCCCATCCGCATGCCCACTCCATCAAAATTGATTTAAAGGGAAGGTATGGTTATTCGTGCGATTTGGGTGCCGATAAAATTTATGTTTACGACCTCAGCCAACCCGGATGGCATGTAAGTACAATTATTCAGGATAAACCCGGATCGGGGCCGCGCCATATTGCGTTTCATCCGGGCAACAAAGCCATGTCGGTAATACACGAACTTAACAATACGGTTTCTACTTATTTACCCGACCAAAAGGGTCGCTTCACCCTTCTACAATCGGTGGTTTCCACTTTGCCGGCTTCCTTTAAAGGGGATAGTTTTGGTGCGGATATTCATTATTCTCCCGATGGCCGGTTTCTGTATGCTTCAAACCGCGGTCACAACAGCATTGTTATTTTTAAAATAGACCAAACCACCATGAAACCTGAAGTAGTGGGTTGGATGAAAGAAGCCATTCGTTGGCCCCGAAATTTTACCATCGATCTTTCCGGCCGGTTTATGCTGGTGGCCAATAAAAAATCCGATGAAATCAGCATTTATAAAATAGATGGGGCGACGGGTCAATTAACCTTTACCGGACATAAGATTTTCGTATCGAAACCGGTTTGTCTTACTTGGTTGCCGTAGTGTTATCCCTCTTCAGATATTGCTACTTTTGCAAATTAAGTTTTGCTTATGGAATCCGGACAACCTCAGCCTGAAATTTTTTTTAAAAACCAGGCTCAATATTATACCGCTCGTTTAAAAGAAATCAAAAGGAGGATTAGAAATACATCCATTCTACGGATGCTTATTTTCCTGGTTACGATTTTAGGTGTTTTTCTAACAACCACTTTATCAGGATGGTGGGTGGCTGCTGTAGCCCTGAGTGGATTGTCGGTATTTATGATGTTGGTTATCCGGCATGTTAAGCTGTTTCATCAAAAGCATGATGTGAATAAACTGTTGCAGATTAACCAAAATGAGTTGTTGTTGCTGAGGCGGAATACCAAAAATCAACTGGATGGCAAGGAGTATTTGAGTGTGGAGCATCCCTATGCTGCCGATTTGGATGTGTTTGGTGACCGCTCGCTTTTTCAGTTGCTCGACCGCAGTGCCACCGGTGAGGGACGCGATAAGCTCGCTGCCGGTCTTTTGAATCCCGATTTGTCCGGTCAGGTTATTCGTCACAGGCAGGAAGCCATTGCCGAATTAGCCGGTCTGCCGCTGTGGCGTCAAGAATTTCAGGCTTTAGGTGAAAATGAAAATGCATCAATCAGTAACGATTTATGCAAATGGGCACTTGCTCGCGGACGACGTTGGAATAAACCGGTGTATAAAATATTGACCCTTCTGACTCCTGTTGTGGGTTTTGGTGTGGTGAGTTTGATTGCCTTCGGCGAATTAGGATTTGGAGCCTTTCTGCTGTTTTTGATGGTGCCACTTTCCATTTTGGGGCTCCATTTTACTGCTATCAATGCCGAATATGGTCAGTTGGGAAAGAAAACCAAAATGTTGAAGATGTATGCACGGTTGTTTCAGAAAATAGAGGATCAGAAGTTTGAGTCGGCTCTTTTGCAAAAAGCCGCGCAGCGATTGGTGGACGGTAGCCATGCTGCTTCAGCCGCCTTTCAGCATCTTGAATCCATTTCAAAAGCGTTTGATTACCGGCTGAATTTTTTAGTGGGATTTACTTTGGATGTTTTTTTTCTGTGGGATATTCTTCAGCTTATGCGACTTGAGAAGTGGAAAATCCGTTACGGAAATGAGATGAAGCAATGGTTTGAAAGTATTGCTGAATTTGACGAATTATGCTCCTTTGCCGGATTTGCATATCAACATCCGGAAGCTGTATTTCCCGGACTTTCGGAACATTTTAAAGTGCAGGGACACCAGTTGAAGCATCCGTTTATTGATCCGGAAAAATGTGTGGGAAACCCTGTAAACATAGATGGTTGGAAGCAATTTCAAATAATTACCGGAGCCAATATGGCCGGTAAAAGCACCTACCTGCGGACCGTGGGCGTAAACCTCCTGTTGGCCAATTGTGGTGCCCCTGTTTTGGCTGACGATTTTGTTTTTCAACCGGTACAACTCTTTACCGGCATTAAAACCAGCGATTCATTACAAGAAGGCGAATCCTATTTTTTTGCCGAGCTAAAGCGCTTGCACGAAATCATCCTACGCCTCGAAAAGGGTGAACAGCTCTTCATCATCCTCGATGAAATCCTGCGCGGCACCAATTCAAAAGACAAACAAAAGGGCTCCAGGGCATTGCTGCAACAGTTGATA
>CBETNY010000290.1:0-3231 GCA_965537275.1 uncultured bacterium
ACATAAATCAATGTGAGTTCGGTAACCGCTTCCACCAGTTTTTTCAGTTCCTGTTTATGGGCAAACATCCATTTTACCGCATCCGAAAAATCGGAACGACTGCCCAATCCCTGAATCATAAAGCTGAGCACCGTAAGCGGGGCACCGCAAAAGCCAATCAGCGGCGTGTTGGCAGGGCGTTTATTTAAAATTTCATCAATGGCCGAATAGATATAATTTAATTTGTCGGGATTGGGATGCAAAGCATCCAAAGGCTTGTCAATCATTCGGATGGGTTTTTCAAAAACCGGCCCGTTGGCCGTAAAATCGAGTCCCATTCCCATGGCGTAAGGAATCACCAGAATATCCGAAAACAAAATAGCTGCATCCACACCCAAATCGTACACCGGCAGGAGCGTTACTTTTGCTGCCAGCTCCGGACTTTTCATCATTTCCCAAAATGAATGTTGCTCTTTCAGTTTGAGATAGGAGGGAAGTACCCGGCCGGCTTGTCGCATATACCAAACCGGCGGTCGTGGGGTGGCTTTTCCTTTGAGTGTGTCAATAAATACCGAATCCATATCCTTTATTTTATAAATCAGTTAGTTGTTGCAATGCTGAGCGGTTGGCTGCAATCGTTTTATTAATATCTTCTTCGGTATGGGCGTCAGAAACAAAGGCACATTCGAATTGTGAAGGGGCCAGATAAATGCCGTTTTCAAGCGACAGCTTAAAATAACGGGCAAATTGTTCCGTATCACATTGTGCTGCTTCCTGATACGAAGTTACCTGATCGGCTTTGGTAAAAAAGACGGTCAACAACGAACCGAGTTGATTCACAATAGCTTTTACACCGGTTTCAGCGATATTTTTCCGGAAACCGGTAGCCAGTTGTTGACCTTTTTTATTTATCTCCGCATAAATCTCCGGATGGTTGTTGAGAATAGTCAGTGCAGCGATGCCTGCAGCCATCGCCAGCGGGTTTCCCGAAAGGGTTCCTGCCTGATATACCGGGCCGGCCGGCGCCAGTTTTTCCATAATCTCTTTTCGTCCGCCATAGGCTCCTACAGGCAACCCGCCACCGATAATTTTTCCCATAGTTGTCAAATCGGGCAAAATGCCATAAAGTTCCTGGGCACCGCCTCGTGCCAGACGAAATCCGGTGATCACTTCATCAAAAATCAGCAAGGCGCCATGTTTTTGGGTGAGTTCCCTTAGCCCTTGTAAAAAACCTTCTTGTGGCAGTACCAACCCCATGTTGGCGGCAGCGGGTTCAACAATCACAGCAGCAATCTCATCGGCATGAGCTGTAAACAGGTCAGCCACAGCCTGCAGATCGTTGTAGGGCGCCACCAGCGTGTCAGCCGCTGTGGCCCTGGTTACTCCCGGACTGTTGGGAACGCCAAACGTCATGGCCCCGGAACCGGCATTGATGAGAAAACTGTCGGCATGACCATGATAATTTCCTGCGAATTTAATCACCTTGTCACGTTTTGTAAACCCTCTTGCCAATCGCAGGGCACTCATGGTGGCTTCGGTTCCCGAATTTACCATGCGAACACTTTCTACGGAAGGCATCATTTCTACAATGAGCTCGGCCATTTGTGTTTCAAGCAGCGTAGGGGCTCCGAAAGAGGTGCCTTTTTCGGCTGTTTTTCGAATGGCTTCAATTATTTCTTCCCTTGCATGTCCTAAAATCATGGGGCCCCATGAAGACACAAAGTCGATGTATTCGTTGCCGTCAATATCCCAAATTTTTGAGCCTTTGGCACGGTCGATGAGCACCGGTGGCATGCCAACGCTTTTAAAAGCCCTCACAGGTGAATTCACTCCGCCGGGAATACTTTTTACTGCTCTTTGATATTCGCGTATACTATTGGTATTGTTCATGTTAATGAATTGTTTTTATCATTTAGAGAAAAGCAAAGAACGCTCTGCTGATTCGGATTTGTAATCCTAATGAGCGCAAAAACCAAAGATTTTTCACTACGCTCAAAATGACCGGAAAAAGAATTTCTTATTGCAATTTCTCTGCAAAATGTTTAGCATGATAGGTCAGGATCATATCCGTACCCGCCCGTTTTATGGATGTCAGGATTTCTTTCACAATCCGGTCTTCATCAATCCATCCCTTTTCTGCAGCCGCTTTCACCATGGCAAATTCGCCACTCACATTGTAGGCGGCAATGGGCATGTTGAAACGTTCTTTGGCACGCTGAATGATATCGAGGTAACTCAAAGCCGGTTTTACCATGATGATGTCTGCTCCTTCGGCCACATCAAACTCCAACTCACGAATTGCTTCGTTGGTGTTGGCCGGATTCATCTGATACGAACGCCGGTCGCCAAACTGAGGGGCGCTTTCGGCGGCATCGCGGAAAGGTCCGTAAAAAGCGGATGCATATTTTGCCGAATAAGCCAGAATAGGCATCATGTAATAACCTTCAGCATCCAGTCCCTGCCTTATTTTCAACACACGGCCGTCCATCATATCGCTTGGCGCTACCATATCGACACCATGTTTGGCAAAAGTGATGGATTGAGCAACCAACGAGTTGAAAGTCAAATCGTTGTCAACATCGCCATCGACCACCACACCGCAATGACCGTGGGTAGTGTACTCGCAGTTACACACATCGGCAATGACGAACATACCGGGCACTTCTTTTTTGATAGCGTCGATCGCACGTGGGATAATGGCATCATCATGGGCGGCAATCATTCCGGTATCATCTTTTTCTTCAGGAATACCAAACAGGATAATGGCACGAATCCCCACATCCATCAACGATTTACACTCTTCAACCAGTACGTCAATCGACATTTGGAAATTGCCGGGCATGGATTTGATTGGATTTTTTACGTTGGTGCCAGGGCAGGCAAACAAAGGCATAATCAGGTCGTCAACGGTTACTTTGGTTTCGGTTACCATGTCGCGCAACACCGGATTTTGACGTAATCTTCTCAATCTCGTTAGTGGAAAGCTCATTTGATTTTGTTTTTAAAATAGTGAATAATTTGATTTTTAAGGCCTGAGATTCCCGCTTCACGGGCGGTAAAAATCTCAGCCCCGGTAATATTTTGAATGGCCTGCGTGGTAATGTTACCTATGGAAACAATACGCAACGGGGCTATTGATTTTTTGGTTTTATAAAATTGGTAAAAATTTTGAAAAGCCGACGGGCTCGAAAACACCAGCAATCCGTAACGGTCATCAAGGATATTTTGCATTATCTTTTCATCATAATCGGT
>CBETNY010000291.1:0-3225 GCA_965537275.1 uncultured bacterium
ACTCCCGGAAATGCTGCACAACCGCTTCCGAAAGATGGAGCATTCCGGCCGGGATAACGCCCAATCGCACAAGCTCAAGAAAACACCGGGCTGTGGCTTGTACATCGGCCGAAGCGTTATGGGCTGCATCAAAGTCCTCACCAAAAAGTTTTGTGTGGAGTTCCGACAAGCGAGGCCATTTAAACTTACCACCCCGTCCTCCGGGGATGGCACAAAATTCAGTGGACACCTCTTTGGTATCCACCATAATTTTTTCCATCAACGAAGTAGGTTGTTGCAGGCGCAGGTATTCGACCTGTATGATATTGTTGTCAAATTCGATGTTATGACCGGCCACCACACTCACTTTTTCAAGTGCTTTATTAAACGTTTCCAGCACAAATTTCAAATCATGTCCTTCTCGGTTGGCACGTTCCGTTGAAATTCCGTGAACCTTTTCCGCACCCCTTGGTATTTCAAAACCTGCCGGTTTCACAATAAAATTCTGCACATCCACCAGCTCCCCTTTCTCATCGTGAATTTGCCAGGCCAGCTGTACCAACCGGGGCCAATTATCAAAATCTGTTAGGGGTGCTTTATCATTTTTTGGTAAACCTGTGGTTTCGGTATCGTAAATCAGAAACATATTCTCTTCGATCGTATTTAAATATAAATGAGTGTATTAAAAAAAATTGCCGGATTGAACAAAGGTATAAATTTCAACCTTGCTTTATGCCGGTGTTAATAACTTTCAGCCCACAAATTCTAAGATTTTGAACGAAACACAAATAGGATACCTTTGTCAACACCGGTCAGTGTTTAAAACTCCATCTTCTGTCAAAAAAATACAATCATTCTCCCGGCTTCTCAATAATTTTTGGCTGAGGGTTGGGTGATGACTATTGCCTGACCCCACGGGAGCCACTCAAGGTTGGAACGGCTATTCTACTATAAAGTCAAACCGAATCTTAAATATGGATAAAAGCCTTTCTTACCGGACCATGACCCTATTCCAGTTGCATTAAATTGGCCAACAGAATGAGCAGGGGAGCTCATTTTGCTGACAGCTTAAAAATATTTTACCGAAAGAGCCCCTGCCACATCCATAGATTTCCGTATTTTTACGGCAATGGAAAAGGTATCGTCAATAAGGGGAGACAAGAAGACTCAACAAACAGAAGTTGAGCAAAACAATCGCAAAAGAGATCATATTATCTTTCTTGTTTGTTTGCTCCTGGCAGCTCTTTTCTGGGTGCTCATCAAACTTTCGGGCGACTACGATGTAAATTACAACCTGAAGGTACAATATCATAACGAACCCAAAGACAAGCTGGTTACCCAGCTGATTGACAGCACAATCAATTTAAGCATCAAGGCGGATGGCTATAAAATTCTGAACTTGTTGCTGTCAAACCGTTTGAATCATTTGAACATCGATTTACATCGGATGCCCCCAAAACGATTTTCATCCGGTACCTTTGCGATTTTCACAAAAACCTTAAAAGAAAGACTTGCCAATCAGTGGGGAATAGCCGAATCAAAGATTAACTTTTCTACTGACGAACTCCGTTTTAAAATGGAAGCCCTCGATAAAAAAGTACTCAAAGTAGCGCCCCGTCTTGATCTCAAGTTCAAAAGCCAGCATGGTCTTTATGCTGTCGATATTAATCCCCAAAGCATTGTGGTTTACGGTCCAAAGACTATTCTCGACACACTGAGAAATATCCGTACCGAAGAAATTAGCCGTGAGGAATTGGCATCGACGTATTTCGTCCATGCAAAACTCGAAAACCCTGCCGCAAAGTTCTTGAGGCTTTCGGTTGATAAAGTCAGATTAAAACTGGATATCGGAAAATTTACCGAATCCTATTTGGTGATACCCATTGACGTGACAGACATTCATCCCTTAATACGTACGTTTCCCACCACCACAAAAGTGTATTTTAACATCTTCCTTCGCGATTACAACAAGATACACAGCAATCAGTTTAAAATTATTCCCAATGTTAAGAATATCAATCTTAAAGAGGTTAAAAAACTTGGCTTAAAGGTTGTCAGGCAACCAAAAACAGTAAACAACCTTCGATTAGACCCCAATGAAGTAGAATTTATTATTGTTAATCAGTCATCGAATGATTAAGGTAGCCATTACCGGAAATATTGGAAGTGGAAAATCCACTGCATGTAAAGTCTTTGAAACATTAGGCGTGCCCGTTTTTTATGCGGATAGCGAAGCAAAAAAGCTGTATCAAAACCGGCAGGTTCAGGAAAAAGTGAAGGAAGCCTTTGGCGATGATGTTTTTGATTCGTCAAACCAATTAATTCGTAGCAAGTTAGCCGATATTGTTTTTCATGATGAAGCCGCCTTGCAAACCATCAACTCCATCATTCATCCCAGGCTGATGGAACAATACACAAAGTGGCTTGAGAATTATCGCAACCATCCCTATACGCTGCATGAAGCGGCTGTTATTTATGAAAACGGGCTAAACCGGTATTTTGATAAAATCATCAATGTTTCCGCTCCGGAAGCTTTGCGCATTTTACGGATTGAGAAACGGGATGGTTTAAGTAAGGAAGCCATTTACGAACGTATGAATAAACAATGGTCCGACAAGCGAAAGAATGCCCTTTCCGACTTTATTATCTACAGCGATAACCAACAATTTATGATTCCGCAGGTGTTAAAAATTCACCAGGCTTTAATACAACAAAAATAAAAAATGGATTTACAGAAAATCACTGAACAGGTAGTCAATTTGTGTCGTCAAACCGGCGAATGGATTCAACAGCAAATAGTCACTTTGGACGAAACCGATGTGATGTATAAAGGAACACACAATTTGGTAACCTATGTGGATAAAACCGCTGAAAAGATGCTGATTGAAACCTTAAGAAAATTGGTCCCCGAAGCAGGATTTATTGCCGAGGAAGATGATCAGCTGGAGCGAAAGAAAAAATTCAACTGGATAGTTGACCCCCTGGACGGAACCACCAACTTCATCCACAAGCTGGCTCCTTTCTCAATCTCCATTGCCCTTACCGATGGCGACCAAACAGTTTCAGGGGTGGTGTATGAGATTAATTTAAAAGAAGCGTTTTACGCCTGGCACGGAGGGTCCGCCATGCTAAACGGAACTATCATTCACGTATCGGATACTCCCATCCTCGACAAAGCTTTGTTAGCCACAGGGTTTCCTTATTACGATTATTCCAAACTGGATGCTTATCTGCTCCTTTTTAAGG
>CBETNY010000292.1:0-3186 GCA_965537275.1 uncultured bacterium
ATATTTTTTTTGACAGGATAAAAGAATGAACATTTACAAATTAAAAACAAATATATCAACAGATTATAAAACTAATGAAAAAGGAAAGGCCTTTTTTAATAACACTTTGACGAAATGAAAAGACAATAAAATGGGAAAAACAGCCATCATATTGGGCGCTACCGGATTAACCGGAAACCTGCTTTTAAATAAGTTGATTACCGATGACCGGTACCATGCAGTAAAAATTTTCACACGAAGGCCTTCAAGGCTTAAGCATCCCAAAGTAACGGAAATCGTGGGAAACCTATTGGAATTGGAACCCTTTAAAAATGATTTTATTGCCGATGAGGTCTATTGCTGTATCGGGACCACCGCCAAAAAAACACCGGACAAGTCGCTATACCGGAAAATAGATTACGGTATTCCCGTTGCCGCCGCAAAGCTGTGTAAAAAGAACAACATCCACACGTTTTTAGTTGTTTCGGCCATGGGCGCCCATCCGAAAAGTAAAATTTTTTACAACAAGACGAAAGGCGAAATGGAACAGACCGTAATTAGCGAAAAAATTCCCAACACCTACATTTTAAGGCCCTCTCTTATTGGGGGCAAGAGGGACGAAAAGCGCTTTGGTGAGAAAATGGGCATTGCATTCGCAAAATTCATTCAACCCTTGTTGCAAGGCCGCTTAAAGAAATACCGGCTCATCGAAGCGGAGACAATTGCGCAAGCCATGATTTATCTGGCAAATACCAAACCCGATATTCAAATTGTTGCCTCAGACAAAATTCAAACATTTGGATCCATTACGAATAAAGAAATTTAAATACAAAACAAATGAACAAAAGCATTCTATTGAATAACCGTCCCAAGGGCAAACCGCAACCCACCGATTTTACATTTGTATCGGAAGAGATGCCCCAAATAACCGAGGGCGAAATATTGTTAAAAACCGTTTATGTTTCTGTTGATCCCTACTTGCGGGGACGGATGAATGATGTAAAATCGTACATCCCCCCTTTTCAGCTTAATAAACCCATAAGTTCTGGAATCATCGCCGAAGTAGTCGAATCGAATCACCCGGGGTTTACCCAGGGTGAATTTGTTTCCGGCCTGTTGGAATGGAAAGAATTCCAAAAATCGGATGGGAAAGGCTTAATGAAAGTGGACGGCACAAAAATCCCTTTATCGGCTTATCTTGGAATTTTAGGATTGACCGGATTAACCGCTTACCTGGGCTTAACCGAAATTGGCGCGCCTAAACCCGGTGAAACGCTGGTTGTATCCGGTGCCGCAGGTGCCGTAGGCAGCGTGGTAGGACAAATCGGCAAAATACTGGGTTGTCGTGTAGTAGGTATTGCCGGCACAGACGAAAAAGTGGACCTGTTACAATCAGCTTTTGGATTTGATGAGGCCATCAATTACAATACCACCAAAAACATGCGCAAAGCCATAGCGGCAGCCTGTCCCGAAGGCGTAGATGTTTATTTTGATAATGTGGGCGGCACCATTTCCGACAGTGTCTTGCTAAACATCAATCATTTTGCAAGAATTGTTGTTTGCGGGGCCATCTCGGTTTACAACGAAACCTCCATGCCCACAGGCATCCGGGTGGAACCTTTCCTGATAAAGAATAGCGCCTTGATGCAGGGTTTCATTGTAAACGATTTTGCTAAGAAATTCCCCGAAGCCATAAAACAGTTATCCGAATGGCTATCAGCAGGCAAACTGACTTATAAAGAAACCATTGTGGAAGGTTTTGAAAATATTCCGCAAGCTTTTATCGACCTTTTTGAGGGGAAAAACAAAGGGAAGATGGTGGTGAAAATATGAAAGGCTGCACCGGAATTCTAAAACCAAAACATCCGATGCACCCTTTGCGTAAGTCAAAAAGTAATCACTTGCTTTCGTTTTCCATTTTACGCGCAAGAAAATAATAAATCACCAAACTCAAACCTGCAAAAAAGAAGATACTGAGCGTATAGCCTACCCCTTGATCCAGGTTGGTATTTGCTTCCAACAAAGCCCCGACCATGACACCCAGGCCAATGCCGATGAGGAACATTCCGGCCGACAAACTAAAATTTTTCCAATTGTATTTTTTACCCGTGTTGAACATACTGGCATCGGCCCCTTTTTCAATTAAGGCCATGCGCTCTTTGTTGCGCGTGGTAAAATAAACATAAAACATCCCGAAAAAGGTTGCAAAAACAATCAAAGGCACTAATACTTCTTCCATGGTCATAATTTTTAAAGTTTAACATTCGTTTTGCCCTTTTGACGGACTTTCTTCCCATCGGTTACAATTTTTCACCAAAAGACCTTCTTACGACCAATTTACCGTACTTTTATCCTCACAAGTTGTAACCATCCCGTGTGGACAACGTCAAATTAAACAATGGGAAACAACCATGAAGACATACTTTGGATAGAAGAGATCCTCAACGGACAAACCGATCGCTATGCCCTGCTGGTCAATAAATATAAAGACATGCTCTTTGCACTGACCATGGGCATGCTTAAAAACCGGGAGGAGGCTGAAGAGGTATCACAGGATATTTTTGTGAAAATATTCAACGCACTGCCAAAATTTCAGCAGAAAGCAAAATTCTCAACCTGGATGTATCGCATTGCCTATAATGAATGTATTTCGCATTTAAGAAAACAGAAACCACACACCCTTTCGGTTGAAAATATTTCACCATCCGCTTTCGCCGAAAAGGAGGACAGTACAGACGAAGCAGATGAAACCGAAAGAAAATATGTCCTGCTAAAACAAGCCATTGAACAGCTTCATGAAACCGATCGTGGGTTGGTTCATTTTTTTTATTTTGATAACCTACCCGTGAATGAAATTGCACAAATTACAGGCTTGTCTGTTTCCAATGTAAAAACTAAACTGTTTAGAATAAGGAAAAAACTCCATGAATCGTTAAAGCTTATGATGGAAAAGGAGATGGCTTAAAGAATCATGTTTAACATTGATGAAGAATTAAAAAAATAAAACCATGAATACGAATCCGGAATTTTCAGAAAAAGAGTTTGATGCGGAAATTAACAAACTGATCCACAGTCAGAAAGCAGAGAAAGCCCCCGCGTTTTTTACCGAGAAGGTGATGAACCGGGTGCGGCAGGAAAAAACGGTAATAAAGTATCATCCGGTAATCTCGAAAGGTGCCTGGTTGACGATAGCCATTTTTGTTTTGG
>CBETNY010000293.1:0-3184 GCA_965537275.1 uncultured bacterium
TTTAAACTGTATTAATATAAAAATGTGTATTTTTACACCTCAAAATTTTATTGTTATCCATGAAGCAAGAAATAAAAAAAGATACCTTTGAATCGGTAAAGAAAGTATTTACTGAATATTTGGAATCAAGAGGACACCGTAAAACGCCCGAGCGCTATACCATCTTGAAGGAAATTTACGCTACTGATGGACATTTTGATATTGAGACGCTCTACATCCGAATGAAAAATAACAAATACCGGGTTAGCAGGGCTACACTGTACAACACTATCGAACTATTATTAGACTGCAATTTGGTAACCAAACATCAATTTGGAAGCAACTGTGCACAATTTGAACGCTCTTTTAAATACAAACAACACGATCATTTTGTTTGTATGGAAGATGGAACTGTTTTAGAATTTTGTGACCCGCGTATACAGGAAATTCAAAAATCGGTAGAAGAGCTCCTGGGGGTTGAAGTGGCCTACCATTCGCTTACTTTTTACGGGAAGTGTAAAAACGACAAAGCGTCCAACAATTAATTTTAAGAAATAACATTTTATTCTTTATCACTACACAAAGTATCCTTAACTTTGTGGAAAAATTTATTGCCCTGTGTTGATGCAGGGCATTTTTCATGCATAAACACATTCAATCATGAAAGTTGATGTTCTTCTGGGATTACAATGGGGAGATGAAGGAAAAGGAAAAGTAGTGGATGTTTTAACTCCTTCTTACCCGATAATCTCCCGTTTTCAAGGTGGACCGAACGCAGGACATACCATTGAATTCGGAAATCAAAAATTTGTCTTGCACACCATCCCCTCAGGGATTTTCAACGAAGGCACACAAAACATCATTGGCAATGGCGCCATTATCGATCCGGTTATTTTTTATCAGGAGGTAGAATCATTACAGAAATCGGGGGTAGATGTTCGCCAAAAGCTTTTAATTTCGCGAAAATCACACCTGATCTTACCGGGTCATCGCCTGCTTGATGCCGTCTATGAAAAGGCAAAAGGGAAACAGAAAATCGGATCCACACTCAAAGGAATCGGCCCTGCCTATACCGATAAAGCGGCTCGCAACGGACTGCGGGTTGGCGACTTGGAAAATCCGGAATTTGAACGGCTTTACCAGCAAGCCAGCCAACGTCATAAAAAATTGGCCGGCTTATACGATCCTGAATTTGAACAAATTAAAATTGAAGGACTCCCTTTTAGCACCTATGAAAAGTTGTGGCTTGAGAAACTTGAATTCTTAAAATCATTCCGTCTGATCAATAGTGAATATTTTTTACAGGAAGCCATAAAACAAGGAAAAAAAATCCTTGCTGAAGGGGCACAAGGAACCATGCTCGATGTTGATTTTGGTTCCTATCCGTTTGTAACCTCATCCAACACGACTACAGCAGGGGTTTGCACCGGGTTAGGCATTCCTCCCGGCCAAATAGGGTCGGTTTTCGGAATCTTCAAAGCCTATTGTACTCGCGTTGGAAGCGGCCCTTTTCCCACCGAATTGTTTGACCAAACGGGTGAGAAGCTGCGACAAAACGGACATGAATTCGGGGCTACCACCGGACGGCCAAGGCGATGCGGATGGCTCGACTTACCTGCCCTTAAATATGCCATCATGCTCAATGGGGTAAGCGAATTGAAAATGATGAAGGCTGATGTGCTTTCGGGTTTTGATGAAATAAAAGTGGCTACCCACTACCAGATTAACGAAAAACTAACCGACCAGGTACCCTTCGATGCCATTCATTCAGAATGCGTGCCTGTTTATAAAACGTTTAAAGGTTGGAACGAACCCATTGACCACCTCACCCGTTTTGATCAACTGCCCGAGAATTTAAAAACCTATATCCGGTTTATCGAGCAAGAAACAGGAGTCCCCATTCAGATGATTTCTGTAGGACCCAATCGAAAACAAACCATCTTTCGTTAAACTCATGCACCATGCCAACAGAAATTGAGCGTAAATTTTTGGTCAATGGAGATTTTAAAGAAAAGGCCATCCGGCATTTTGATATCCGGCAAGGCTATTTATCTTCTCATCCCAAGCGGAGTGTACGTATCAGAATAAAAAACCGGCAAGCTTTCATCACCATCAAAGGTAAAAGCTCAGCAGATGGGACAAGCCGCTTTGAATGGGAAAAGGAAATTCCTTTGAAGGAGGCTGAAGAATTGTTGAAAATTTGCGAACCCGGCATTATCCAAAAAACCCGTTACCTTGTTCCTGCCTCAGATAACCTATTTTTTGAAGTTGACGAATTTCATGGTGAAAACCAAGGATTGCTGCTCGCCGAAATTGAGCTGCCTCATAAAGACTTTCTCTTTTCTAAACCTCATTGGTTGGGACAAGAGGTTACCGGAGACGCCAAATATTACAATGCTGCACTCTCAAAAAATCCCTTTAAGAGATGGGATATCCAAACCACAGTAGACTAAATGATGGTAAAAATTTCACCACTTAAATCCACTTTCATCTTAACAATCACCGGCAGGTGGTCGCTATAACCGCCATAATAGTTTCTTCCTGCCGTCCGGTTGGGTACTGCAGGCCCTTTTTTAGGTTGGTACAACATCCACGGTTTCTTGAATATCTCTTCTTTAAGACTATTGGTTTTAATACCATTGTAACCGGCTACGACAGCGGTACTCACAATCACCTGATCGAACAAATCCCAACCATGATAATAAAGCGATCCCTCTCCCTCTTTAAAGGGTTGATATGCCAAATTAAACAGTTGTTTCTTTGCAAAGGGAGGTTTTGGATTTTCTGCGCCCAGCGAGGTAACCAAACTCGGATCGGTAGGGTTATCATTTAAATCGCCCATCATGATAATATTGGCGTAGGGTACCGAATTAAAAATTGAATCGGCAATCATGCGGAGTAAATGACCGGTATAACGCCGCAGCGCATCTGTTTTTTCCTTTCCACCATAGCGCGAAACCCAATGATTAACAAATATATGTACCGTATCTTTTCCATAAACAAGCCCCTTTGAATAAAGGATATCCCGGGTTGCATTACCCGGTTCGGTGGGAAATTGCAAGCGGATAAAACGCGTTTTTATCGGCTTATAAACAGCTGGTTGATACAGCAAAGCCACATCAATACCCCGTTCGTCGGGGCTGTCTTTGTGAATAATTTTATACCCTGCCTTTTGTAAATCCTTTTGTCCGATTAAATCTTCGAT
>CBETNY010000294.1:0-3149 GCA_965537275.1 uncultured bacterium
GGGATTTTTGAAAAAGTTAAAAACTATCATCGGCGCATCAAAATAGGAATTAGCCTATTTTAATCAAAAAAAATTCGTGTTCGTTTCATGTGGTCCAACCATAAATTTTACTACTTTTGCCATCCGAAACAAAAAGGGACATTAGCTCAGTTGGTTTAGAGCATTGCTTTCACAGAGCAGGGGTCATTGGTTCGAATCCAATATGTCCCACAAGATCATGGTCAGGAGAAAATCCGGATCACAAAAAGTTTAGGGCACCAAAATTGAAGCCCATATCCAAACCTGGAATTTGGAATTTGTATTATTTTAATGGGATATTAGCTCAGTTGGTTTAGAGCATCGCCTTGACAGGGCGGGGGTCACTGGTTCGAATCCAGTATATCCCACAAAAAAAGCCGGAAATTACTTTCCGGCCTTTTTTATTTTCGTCCACATTCTTCCTTTAAAAAGGAGAACACTCCAGCGTATTTCTTGAGCGGGCAGGCACCTTCAAATTGGCAGGGTTTACCAGCCGCATACGGTCCAATTCCAAAATCAAACTTACTTCGTGCGAAGGCCCTGTAAAGTTGGTTTTACCCGAGATATTCATGTCGAAGGAGTACATTAATTTCAACCGCGAATCATCATTATTCACCGGTATGTTCACCCCTGCCAACCATACAAAATTTGAGAAACTTGTGTTACGAAACACTTCGTGCCGATACCACAAACCAAAATAAATTCCGGCAACATAAGTGTTTACTCCTAAAGCAAACAAGCTCATATGGGCTTGATTTTGGTACATGACCCCCGGATTTACTTTAATACTTCTTGCCCGATAATAAAAACCACGATGACGTTGAAAATCAATCACAAAATCCATATGGGCCACCACCTTCCTGGGCAATGGAGCAACATCCTGTAAAAACGACTGATCAGGCTGCGTAAGATGATGCACAGCAAGTCCCATGGTTCCCACAAAATGATCCCCCTTAAACTGATAGAGGCCCCCAATTGAAAAATCGGGAAAGACAACCGGACTATCACCGGGACTCCGGAACGAGGTAGCGCCAATATTTCCCAATACAGGATCCAGCTGGTCGCCAAATACCAAATTGTTCCAATTCATCTGTCGTGAAACCACCGAAACCAATGCCCCAAGTTGAAAAATTGAGTATCGTGTAATAGGAATACGAACCGATGGAATAATCCCAAAGGTAGTTGCATTTATCAAACCCATGCCCTGCACATCACTGGAGGCCAAAATACCAATTCCACCAGCCCCTGGAATATTCCGGTCAGCAATGTCCATACTGAAAACATAAGCATGGTATTCTCCATCCAACCCTGTCCACTGCTTGCGAACATTAAGCCTCGCTTTTAACCCCACAGTCAACCCCACATAAGCCGGATTAAAATAGGTTGGGTTGTTAAAATATTGCGAAAAATTAACATCTTGGGCATCCACGCGTACAAAACCCAGCACTAGCAAGAAAACCAGAACATTTGCTTTGACTTTCACAATAATATTTCTATTCGACATCTTCATGCATCACAATTTAAGCAAATCAACGTATAAGTGTTAGCGTTCCATAGGGATGAACATTTCCATCTCCGTTATCAGCACCTCCCCAAAAACTATTATCGATAAATTGGGCTTCAATGCGCCAAATATAATTACCGGCCGGCATGGGCTGTCCTTTATAAGTTCCATCCCATCCTTCGGTAGGAACGCCATCGGCATCCAACTTCCTACTTTCCCACAATAAAGTCCCCCACGAACTAAATATCTGAATATGATAGTTTTTTAGATGAATACCTTTGGGTTTAAAAATCCCCACATCATCCAAAGTGCTTCCCGGCACAAACGAATTAGGCACATACAAGCCCAAGGTCAAATCATAAATCTGACTGGTAGTATCGGTGCATAAATATTGGTTGGTGGCAATCAAGACAATGGTATAGATGTCTCCCGACTGGTATTGATTGACCGGATTTTCATCCGTGGAGGTGTTTCCATCTCCAAAATCCCACCAGTACGTATCAGCATCCACCGACGTATTCTGTAACAATACCTGACCGGTCACTTGCCGGTAGTTGTACAAGATATTAAAATCAGCCACCGGCGATGGATGAATATCAACCGCTTTCACCACAGTATCGCGGCAGAGATTGTTATCTGTAACGATGAGTTGTACCTGATAAAAGGCCGCCGTATCGAAAGTATGCTCCGGATTTTGAACAAGAGCAGTATTGTTTGTGGTATAAGGATCATCAAAATTCCATTGCCACTGCGTCAGGGTGGTACCTACCACTACCGATGAATCATAAAACGGTGTCGGCTGCCCGGCACAAGCTGTACCCCAGGCAAAGTCAGCCACCGGTGCATCGGCAATTACCACCGGCTGAATCAACGAATCGGCACAACCAAAATGGTTTTTAACCACCAGTTTCACATCGTACTGCCCCACCCCACTGTACAAATGAGAAGGATTAGCCACTGCTGATTGATTAGAAGCTTGCGTGGTATCACCAAAACTCCACGACCATGTCGAAATGGGATCGCCGTGACCAAGTGACTGGTCAACAAAGGCTGTTTGTCCGCCCAAACAGGCATTTGACCATGAGAAAAGGGCTTCAGGCCCGGGGTTGACATTTACCGTTTGAACAAACGAATCATGAAACGTAATGCCGTTGACAACGGCTGTAACAACCAATTGCGCCTGATAATTACCGGATTGCGCATAAACATGACAAACAGGATCGGTAAAAGCATCGTAATCCATCACGTTTCCATCACCAAAATCCCAATGCCAATGAATAATGCTGCCCTGAGCAGAATGTAACTGACTCAGATCGGTAAAACAGACCGAATCGGTGGCACATAGCCTATTTGTATTGACCTGAAAAGCAACATCGAGGCACGACAAGCGCTGAACAGCCTGCGTTAACGAATCGACACATCCATTGAAATTGGTCACCACCAACTTAACCTGATAGGTACTATCATTGGGTCCGTAGAAATGAGATGGATTCTGACTGGTCGAAACATTGTCGGCAGAAGAAGCATCATCAAAATTCCAGTGCCACGATTGAATAAAATTGCCCCCACCCCTCGAAGCATCCGTAAAGAAAGTAGGTTGGTCGCACGACGGGCTTGTAAAACTAAA
>CBETNY010000295.1:0-3147 GCA_965537275.1 uncultured bacterium
GAAAACCCTTTGTGCGCCTTGTGGTTAAAACAATTACAAGTAAAGTTTGGAGTGCCTAAAGTTTGGAGTGCCTAGAGTTGGATACATTATCCAATTTGTCAACCCCTGAAATTCGTTGACCACATCCAGCGCGAGTCTGACGTAGAGCCGGTGCGTAGCGATTCGTGATAAATCTGCTTTACTCCTTCTGTGATCCAATCTACTCAGGTGAGTCGTTTATTACAACGAATCAAGCAACGGTTTATAATGTTGTACCAGTGAATCAAAGGCAGGCCTGTATTTCTTTTCGATGGGCTTTGCGGGAGGTGATTTTAATTTGAGTGGATTGATGGTGCGCCCAAATTTATAAACCCTAAAATCGAGATGGGGGCCGGTAGCTAATCCGGTATGGCCTACATAACCAATGAGCTGGCCCTGATGAACTTTTACCCCGACACGCATCCCTTTTGCAAAATGCCGTAAATGCGCATACTGTGTGGTATAGGTTCCGTTGTGACGGATTTTTAAATAATTGCCGGCACCATTTCTTTGGTATCCTTTTTTAACAATCACACCATCACCTATGCTGTGAACAGGTGTTCCTTCGGCGGCAGCATAATCCACGCCGTGGTGGGGTCGGTATATTTTTAAAACAGGATGCCAACGATGATTGGAATACCTGGAGCTTATGCGCCGGTATTTTAAGGGTGCCTTTAAAAATGTCCGTTCCAAACTGTTTCCATTCTCATCAAAGTAATCCCCTTTATCGTTTTGTTTAAAATAAAACGCATAATGGTTTTCTCCGTTATGAATAAAGTTTGCTGCCTGAAGTTCAGTGAATCCTACATAGTTACCGTCGACATACGATTCATTGTAAATCACTTTAAAAGCATCCCCTTTTTGTAATTCAAAAAAATCGATGGTCCATGCATAGATTTCCGATAGTTTCATGGCAAGATTGGGATCCGCATTTTGCTTCTTAATGGCGTACCATAAGGAGTTGTTTATTTCGCCTTTTATTTTTTTCTCTTTTTGTACAATCGGCTTCTGACCGAGTTTGGCATAAATAGAATCTTTCAGGTGATAAATGACGTATCGCGAAGGTGATATCTCATAGGCAAAGTAAAGCAACCCGGGCACAGAATCTCTGTTTTTAATATATGTGTAACCGTGTCCTCGCCTTATTTTGCGTACATCAAATACTGATCGTGTGTGTTTGGCCAGATAATCGATGGTGGCATAGCTTATGCCCTGAGGCAAAAGCAGGTCTGCCAAAAATTGATTTTTCTTTACTTTTCCTCTGATAATGGTAAGACTGTCAACGTTAATCCCATACAACCGTTTGGGCTCCGTTTTTTTAGTCTGAACCGTTGCATCGGATTTGTTATTTTCTTTTTTCTCTGACAAATGACAGGAAGCAAAAACAAAGACAATGGAGATGAAGAATAACAGAAGAAAGGGGTGTTTTTTTTGATGCATTAATCAATCTTTTTTATGAGCGGCAAAAATAACTTATTTAAAGAAATTGTGGTCTTTAAAAAAGTTAAACTTCGGGCAAGAAGTACGTTTTTGCTTTTGATGTAAGGGGAAGAGCATTTGTAATCTGTTTTCGATTCAGTGATAGGCCGGGGTTAATGGAATTAGCATTGAATTCGATAGGATAAAAAAAAGCGGGGAATCAACAGAATTTCCCGCTTTATGGTTCGTATTTGTAAAATGGACTAGCTGTTTTTCTCGGCAAATTCACGTCCGGCCCTGAGTGCCTTCAAATTGAGCTGTACGATATCGTCACCTTTTTTTCCAAACAGTTGTTTGATGGCTTTTTCGAGCGATTCGTATTTTAAACCCAAATAGGGTGAGGCAGCCCCGAGCACCACAATGTTGGCGGCTTTTACCGATCCCTGATCTTTGGCAATTTTATCTGCATCGAGGGTAACATAGCGCGGCAGTTTCCATATCTCAGCCAACACATCTTCCAGCTCGGGATAATTCGGGATATTTTTAAAGGGGTTAATGCTGGTAATTAACCAACCGTTTTCTTTGTCGAGCATGTTAAAATAGCGGAGCGATTCCATGGGTTCCACGGCTAAAATCATGTCGGCTTTGCCTTCCGGAATTAAATCGGATGCGATGGCATTCGACGAAAGGCGAAGGTGTGACTGCACGTCACCACCCCGTTGGCTCATTCCGTGTACCTCGGCTTGTTTGAGTTGTAAACCCTCCGAGAGAGCCGCTAATCCAATGGTGGTAGCGATGGTCAAAATTCCCTGACCGCCAACGCCACCTAAAATAATATCTTTTTTCATTTGATTCAATTTTATTGTTTGTTGACACTTGCTTCGGCTCTTTTCCTGGCGTGTTTCAATTTCATGCGTCGGGCCAAAGTTTGTACACATTCGCGCCGGGCAATAATTACCGAAACGCCTTCGTAGGCAATTTCTTCTTTAAAAACCTTCACGTTTTCTTCATGGAGTCTTTTCAAAGGTTTGATGATGCGAATATGCTCTTCGGCCACACCGATGCCTTTCACAATGTCCTCTAACTTTCCAAACCCGGCAGAATCTTGTCCGCCGGTCATCCCCGTGGTGGCGTTGTCGAGTAAAAGTACCGTGATAGGAACTTTCCGGTTTACCGCATCCAACAATCCGGTCATTCCCGAATGGGTAAAAGTGGAATCGCCAATGGCGGCAACGGCAGGAACCAGCCCGGCTTCAGCAGCTCCCACTGCCATGGTAATGGAGGCACCCATGTCAACACAGCTGTTAATGGACTCCAGCGGAGGCAATGCACTTAAAGTGTAGCAACCAATGTCGGCCAACACCCTGCCTTTGGAGTAGTCAGCCATGGCTTCATTCAAAGCGCCAAACGAATCCCAATGTGGACAACCGTCGCAGAGTAGGGGAGGCCTCCCTTTTAAAATGTCAGGAATTTCATAACCTTCGGCTATATCTATTCCCAGGGCTTTGCCAACAAGGTTGGGATTTAACTCCCCTGCCCGGGGTAATGTGCCATCCATCCGGCCTTTTACCGGCTTGCCTTCGTCCAAAATACCCCTGACAAGTTCTTCAAGGATGGGATAACCCTCTTCGAGTACCAAAACGCTGTCAACTTCGTCGTAAATCTGTTTCACGAGTTTTTTTGATACAGGATATTGACTGATTTTTAATA
>CBETNY010000296.1:0-3142 GCA_965537275.1 uncultured bacterium
CATTCAAAGTATTTGTTTTCAAATCTTCTTTGAGTGCTTTTGCAGCATTGATAATAGCCAGGCCAACCAGTGCTGTTGCCCGCGATGAGGTTGTCATGCCCGTAGTAATTTGAGCTTCAGTATCAACAACAACTTCAATGATTTCGGGGTCAAAGCCGGTTTCTTCACATAAGGTTTGCAATGCCATGTTGTGGACGCCCTGTCCCATTTCGGTCCAGCCATGATTCAAGCGTACTTTTTTATCGGAAACAATTTCGATTTTCACTTTCGATTCGTCAATCATACCATTTCCTACCCCGGAGTTTTTAATTCCCGTGGCCAATCCGGCATATTTAGCGTTGTAAAAATCATCTTTCACGGCTTCGAGGCAAGCACGGATTCCCACACCATAAACCCGTTGCCCGGTGGAAGTTTTCAATCCGTCCTGCAAGGCATTGTCCCATCGGAATTGCCAACGATCGAAACCCCCTTGCTCACAAATATCATCCACACAGCTTTCCAGTGCAAAAGTTACCTGGTTGGCACCGAATCCTCGCATGGCACCGCAGGGGATATTGTTGGTATACACCGTTCGGGCGGTCATGCTTACATCCGGAATATAGTAACCGCCGGCAGCATGTCCTGCCACGCGTTCCAATACTTTCATACCCACTGAAGCATAAGCGCCGGTGTCGCCGACAGCCGTCAGTTTCAAAGCCACCAGTTTGCCGTTTTCATCGGCACCCACTTCCATATCCATAAAAACAGGATGCCGTTTGGGATGCATGCGAATGGATTCTTCGCGGGTAAGGGTTATTTTTACCGGTTTTTGCAACAGATAGGCAAAAAGGGCAGTATGTCCCTGAATGGTCATGTCTTCTTTTCCACCGAATCCACCTCCGTTAGGTACTAAAATCACATGCACTTTTTCTTCAGGTAGACCCAGAATCATGGCCACCTGCCGACGGTCTTCGTAAATTCCCTGACTCTGGCTGTAAAGCTCAACGCCTTCAGCCGTTGGTTTTGCCAGAGCCGCTTCTTTCTCCAGGAATCCATGTTCGATACGCTGGGTTTGATAATGGCCTTTTGAAATATATTTAGCTTTTTTCATGCCCTGCTCGGCATCGCCGATGGTAAATTCGACAGTATCGAAATTATTGGGACGCTCAGGATGTACCCTTGCTCCGTCAATGGCTTTAAACACATCAGTAACCGGTTCATACACTTCGTATTCCACCTTGATCATTGAAACGGCTTTGCGTGCCATTTCATCCGAATCGGCCACCACACCGGCAAGCACATCGCCAATGTAATGAGTGGTTTCGCCTTCGTCAATCATCACCGACCAATCCTGCAAAATCAACCCGACTTTTTTCTCTCCCGGGATGTCTTTGGCAGTGAAAATCCGGTGAACGCCTTCCAGTTTTTCCGCTTCTGAAATATCAATTTTCAGTACTTTGGCTTTGGGGTGGTCACTGAATTTGAGTGCGCCAAAAAGCATGCCTTCAAAGCTCATGTCATCCACAAAATTCCGTTGACCAAGGGCGGTATCATAGGCTTGATATTTGGGTTGTGATACGCCTACTTTTCCACTGGTTTTTCGTACTTCAAGATGTTTGTGTTTGCGCAGGGCCTCTGCAGCTGTTAATGCCCCTTTCTCAATTTTTTTGTAACCCGTACAACGGCACACATGGGGTTTAAAGGCTTTTTGAATTTCTTCGACAGTGGGGTTTGGATTGTGTTCCAACAGGACTTTGGTACTCGTGATAAATCCCGGCGTGCAAAAACCACATTGTACGGCACCTTCGTTCACCATGGCTTTGGCGATGGTGTCTTTCACATATTCCGGAAAACCTTCCATGGTATAGATTTCGGCATCCTGCAGGGTACGCATTTTCGTAACACACGAAAGCTTTGCATGTCCGTTTATCTCCACCGTACAGGCCCCACAGGCAGCCTGCCCTGAACAACCGTCTTTCACCGAAGTGATGCCTTTATCTTTTCGAAGGTAGTTGAGCAAGGTATAGTGCCCGTCACCGTGATATTCCTGTTTTTCGCCGTTTAAAGTAAAAGTGATCATGATAATAATTTTTTTAATTGAGCCAGGTCGGGTTGAATAGCCTGCGGAATTGAAATGATTTTTTGTACTGCCTGCAGGTCTTTGAGCCCGCTTCCGGTGGATAACACCACATTGATTGAATTGGCTTCCAGACGATTGTTTTCCAGATAATTCAGTAATCCGGCGAAAGCCGTGGCAGCAGCCGGTTCGGCAAAAAGGCCGGTATTTTTCGATAGCCGTGCCGAAGCTTCCAGAATGGCATCATCATCCACTGTAAGCCCTTCACCCTTATATTTATTCAGAAATTGTTTGGCCATATAAAAATTCCGGGGAATGTCCACCGCAATCGAATCGGCCACCGTTTGGCTGGGCTTCATTTCAAATTTCTCCTGACCAAGATTTCTGACAATGTTGTCGCTGCCTTTGGACTGGACCGCCACAATGGTAGGCATTTTTTGGATATAACCCAGTTTCAGTAAGTCTTCAAAGCCTTTGTAAACGCCCGAGATAATTACGCCATCGCCCACAGGCACAAAAATACGATCAGGGAGCTGTTGGTTCAGCTGGTCGAAAAGTTCAAAAGCAACTGTTTTTTTCCCTTCGATGGTCAGCGGATTAAAAGCGGTATTCCGGTTATACCAACCAAATTCTTTTGTGGCTTCAATACTCAAATCGAAAGCATCATCGTAAGTGCCTTTTACCGGAACGATGGTAGCACCATACATGAGTATCTGCGTCAGTTTGGCCAAAGGGGCTTTTTCGGGAACCATGATAATGGCTTTTTGGTGCTGCGAAGCGCAGATGCCGGCCAAAGAAGAACCCGCATTCCCTGTTGATGCTGCCACAATCGTCTCAATGCCATTTTCTTTGGCAAAAGCAGATACCAATGCCGAAGCCCGGTCTTTAAACGAATACGTGGGATTTTGCGAATCGTCTTTGATAAAAATTCGACTCAACAACGGCTGATTATCCAATTGAGACAGCGTATACAAAGGGGTGTTTCCGGCTTTCAGTGGCGGCAGGCTTTCCCTATTTTCGATGGGAAGCAAATCGAGAAAATAATTATCTTTTAATTTGGCAAAAGAGGGTCTGAGCTTTTTAATC
>CBETNY010000297.1:0-3123 GCA_965537275.1 uncultured bacterium
TGAAAAAAGGCACGAGTCTTCTCGCTTATTGCCTTGTTTCAGGCTTGCCAAAGGGTTTGTAATTTTGGTGTTTTAAAAAAAACTTAGGTAGGTATTTCGTATTTTTGTGAAAAATAAAATGGCTATGAAACCACGTGTCAGTATTATTATGGGAAGTACTTCCGATTTGAAAATTATGGAAAAAGCAGCTTTGTTTCTTGATGAGATGGAAATTCCCTTTGAGATGCAGGCTCTTTCGGCCCATCGTACGCCCCAGGCTGTGGAACACTTTGCAAAAACGGCAGCAGACAGGGGTGTTCAGGTAATCATTGCCGGGGCCGGTATGGCTGCCCATTTGCCGGGTGTTATTGCTGCTTTTACTCCTTTGCCCGTAATTGGAGTTCCCATTGCTGCCACCCTTGACGGGATGGATGCCCTTTTGGCCATCGTTCAAATGCCTCCCGGAATTCCTGTGGCCACGGTGGGCATTGACAATGCTACCAATGCGGCTATTTTAGCTTGCCAAATGTTGGCTGTGGCCGATGATGATTTGAAAAAAAAGTTGTTGTCGTACAAAGAGAAGCTTTCCCAAAAAATTGAAAAGGCCAATGCTGATCTGGCTGAATTGAAATACCGGTTCAAAACCAATTAAACCGAATGGGGTTGGCTTAGGATTAGTTTGATTTTTAGATGATTAAAATCAGTTCACCCAAAAGCTTATAGGATGAATTGTGAGCGTTCATGGCAGGGCCAACGAGTCCCCTGGCGCTAATAGGAATTGTTTCTGGAGTTGAAAGTATCGCTCATGAAATGATTATCGAACCTAATTTTGCCATAATGCGATGAATTTCCACAAAGTTTTACCTTTGTAGTCAAATTGTATGGTCATGATGATGAATAAACTCCGCAAGGATAAAGAAAACAAAATAAAGGTAGCCATTACGCATGGCGATTTCAACGGAATTAGTTATGAAATAATGATGAAGTCGCTCATGGATCCGCGTTTGTATGAATTGTTTACGCCGGTTGTTTATGCCTTGCCCAAGGTGGTGGGCTATCATCGTAAGAGCATGCGCTTGACCGATTTTAATTATCATGTGGTAAGTGATGTGCGTGCTATCCGCCAGGGAAAGCTGAATGTACGAAGCGTGGGCGATGAGGAATTGAAAATTGAATTTGGGAAATCAACCTCCGTGGCGGGCGAATATGCCTATAAAGCCTTGGAAGCGGCTGTAGCCGATTTGAAACAAAACAAAGTTGACGTGTTGGTAACCGCCCCCATTAACAAGGAAAATATTCATTCTGAAGAATTTCATTTTCAGGGACATACCGAATATCTTACCGATCGTTTCGAAGCGGATGAGAGTTTGATGTTGATGGTTGATGGTGATTTAAGGGTGGGGACCGTTACCAACCATCTGCCTTTGCGGGAAGTGGCAAATACTTTAACGGATTCATTGGTTCTCAATAAAATTAAACGGTTGCACCAAAGTTTACAACAGGATTTTCTCATCGAACGTCCTAAAATTGCCGTGCTGGGATTGAACCCTCATTCAGGTGATGGCGGACTTATCGGCTCGGAAGATGATGCCATTATCAGACCCGCTCTGATTCAGGCCAAAAAGCAGGGCTTGCTGGCCTTTGGGCCTTTCCCCGCTGACGGCTTTTTCGGTTCGGGTGCCTATAAAAAATATGATGCCGTACTGGGCATGTATCACGATCAAAGTATGATTCCTTTTAAAATACTGGCCGGTGACAGGGGCGTGAATTATACGGCAGGTCTTTCCATTGTGCGCACTTCACCTGATCATGGTACGGCTTACGATATTGCCGGCAAAAACATGGCTTCTGCCGAATCGATGCGTCAGGCCATTTACCTTGCCATCGATATTTATCGAAACCGCCTGCAGTGGCAACAGATGAATGCGAATTCGTTACCCGCTGCCGTTGTTGCCAACGGTGACCGGAGAAATCGCGCTGAAAACGGAAAAAGCAGCAGGGGCGAATAGTTTATTATCTCTCTTTCCTCCAAAAGTTTATCATGCAACATAAACAATATACCGGTGCCCAACTTGCTGACATCATGAAGGCTGAATTAATCAGTCCTGATGAGGAGCGTATTCGGGTGAAAGATGTGCTGATTGACAGCCGACGGCTGATTTCACCAAAAAACTGTCTTTTTTTTGCGTTATCAAGCAAACGCAACGATGGCCATAAATATATTTCCGCGCTCTACAAAAGGGGTGTGCGATACTTTGTGATAGAGGCATCAAAAAAAGAGATGATATCGTCTTTCCACGATGCCTCCTTTTTTTTGGTCAACAATACGTTGGCAGCCCTGCAGCAGCTTGCACAAGCCCATCGATCACTAT
The DNA here is from genome assembly GCA_965537275.1 of uncultured bacterium. Classification (GTDB taxonomy): domain Bacteria; phylum Bacteroidota; class Bacteroidia; order Bacteroidales; family F082; genus Sulfidibacterium. The sequence goes on from CBETNY010000297.1 coordinate 2,352, forward strand.
TTGATATTCCGGTTATTGGGATTACAGGAAGCAACGGTAAAACCATCGTGAAAGAATGGCTTTTCCAATTGATGGGAGGGGATAGGAACATCGTACGAAGTCCCAAAAGTTTTAATTCTCAAATTGGTGTGCCGCTTTCGGTTTGGCAAATGAATGAGAGACATGAGCTGGCGATTTTTGAGGCTGGGATTTCCGAACCCGAAGAGATGGATAAGTTACAACCTATCATACAACCTTCACTGGGTATTTTTACCAATATTGGAGAGGCTCACGGTGAAAATTTTATCAGCACGGCACAAAAAATAGGGGAGAAGCTCAAGTTGTTTACCCGTGTGGATACCCTTATCTATAACACCGACCAAAAAGAATTGCAGGAAGTCATCATTCGCACGGGCATTCTCGAAAATATCAAAACTTTTACGTGGGGTAGGGAAGCTTCATGTGATTTACAAATTTTAAATGTAAGTACCGAAAATGGCGTAACTCGGTTAGAGGGGCATTTTAAGGAACAAGAGGCACAGGTTGAAATTCCTTTTACCGATGCCGCATCTATCGAAAATGCTTGTCACTGTTGGGCAACCATGCTCTTGCTCGGTTATGATCAGAAAGCGATTTCGGACCGCATGGCTGCGTTAACGCCTATTGCTATGCGGCTTGAGCAAAAAGAGGGACAGAATAATTGTACCATCATCAACGATACATATAATTCCGATTTTAATTCGTTGAGTATTGCCCTCGATTTTATGGAACAACAAAACCAGCACCTGGAAAA
>CBETNY010000298.1:0-3118 GCA_965537275.1 uncultured bacterium
ATATACCTCGCTCACCATTTTTTGCAGCTTATAACTTCCTTCTTTCAGGTTGATAAAATCAAGATAAGAAGCATACTTACCCTGAATTCCCAAAATTTTCCGGATATCCTTATGCCCCACTTTTATGATGGGAACCTGCTGCCAATATAAAGGTTCGCTCAACATTCCCAACAACACTTCATCCGGACTTAAACCATGAAAACTGTTTTTCCAGGCAATTTTACGCAGTAACTCGCTGGCCAGGGTATTGACAGGTTTAACACGGCCCCCGTTAGACTGTACCAATAATTTTCCAAACAATTCGGCCTGGTGTTTATCTATTTTCGGGAGTTGATCGACCGACAAGTGATTATTTTGCGCCATTGAAGCATGCGCAGTAAAAATCATGGCCACCAACAAGCTTAACATTTTGGCTTTACTTCCCGATTTTTTCAAGAACCTACCCAAAAAGGCAAAGTGCGTATTTCGATTCACCAACGACAAAAACATTCCCAGAGCCAGAAGGAAATAGCCAATATAGGTAAAAAAGGTACCCCAATAATCGTGGTTTACCGAAAGGATACTTCCCAATTCATCGCGATCGTAGGAAGATTGAAAAAAGCGATATCCTCTGTAATTCAATACATGGTTCATATAGATATGGAATGGAAAAGTTTTGTTTTTTTCATTATCGATTACCGTTACGCGGCTGGCGTAACTGGAGGGGCTCATTGAACCCGGATACCGGTCAAGTTGAAAATCATTTAGCCTGATAAAAAACGGCAACTGAATCTCTTTGGAACCATAGGACATGGAAATCATCAAGCCATTAAGTTCCAAATTTTTCGCCAAGCCCAGATACCCTTTTCCGCCTCTCAGGGCTATCGTTTTCGTATCATTCCCCGAACTTAATTTTACCACCAGGGCATCCATCATATTCATGTCTTTTCCCTGATAGGGAACATAGTCGATTTTACCATGCTCATAACGATTTGTAAGCACCAGATTTACATTTCCGTAGGCGTATAATTTACCCGCTTCGAAGGGATAAAATTTGCCCGGAACAAGTACTTCAGGGGCCGCACCCCGCATGGAAGTCGTTCGAACCGTATCATAAACAAATAGTTGGAGATTTCCATCCTTATCAATAATATTGAAGGCATTTTTGTCAATGGCCCCTCCAAATTGAATGAAAAAACCATCGATATTTACACGATTCCCTTCAGCCAGGTATAAATCCTTTCGTCCACTGCCTGTCGACACCACCAAAGTAATCATTGCCGGGCCCGTACTTCCTGAAGTAATCACTTCCCGGGCATTGGGCACATATTTCAACGATTCAACTTTCAACTTTTTATCTTTTATCGAAAGGGTTTGATGAAACGATGGTGTTAACTCTGAAAGCAGTACCTGTTTTTCCAAATCGACCATTTCATCCCCTGCCATCACTTTGGTTTGGACATACGTCCGATTCGATAAAATGATATTACTCTGCTGTCCTTCACGTAGGTGCATCATTCCCTCAAAGCTCACAAACCGGGTAATGCCGGCTCCCAGCAAAATAATCAGGAATGCCAAATGAAAAAGAAAAACAGTAAACTTTTGCGGTTTATACATTTTGTATCGAAAAATATTGGCCACCAAATTCACAGCCAACAAGCCCAAAAGCACATCAAACCAAACGGCATTGTAGACCAACGCCTTAGCGGCAAGCGTTCCAAAGTCGTTTTCAATAAAAGTAGCAGCACCAATTGAAATCGCGAAAAGCAAAATCAATACCGCCATGCTTTGCATGGAAAAAAATATTTTAGAAATTATTTTCATTGTAAAAATTGTTAAATCATAAAAAAGGTAATCTGCCCTGACTTTATTCCGCATCGTGAATCAGCACATCCAATGCACCCACACCAAACTTAGTAATGGAAGCCATTCTATTTTCAAGGTTTTCATAGGCTTTCATCTCCTCGATAATGGCATTTTTAAGGACGCCGTTTCCCACTCCATGAATGAAGGTAACTTTTTGATACCCGCTGGCAATGGCACTGTCGAGGGCTTTTTTAAAGCGTTTTACCTGAGCATCCAACATGTCGCGGCTACTCATTCCGGTAATATTATCCACCACTTCACCAATATGCAAATCAACAACAGCCTCACGAAACTTTGTTTTATACCGGTCGATAAAAGGGGCTTCAATTTTCACTTCCGATTTGGATTTGGTTGTTGAAGCATCGAATTTTTGTTCCATCAAACCACCTTCAGCAACCTGAAAAGCAGCGCGTAAGGCCAATACCGAAATCAATGCTTTACCGTCTACCAAAGTGTTCGAACGATAACTACCTTCTTTAAAAAAGCGGTTAGGACGAATATCGATACTGGTATGCAAGGGAAAAATTACCGTTTGAGGTTCTTCTTCATGAAACAAAAACTGGATAGTTCCTTTATTCCAATCATCTAATTCATCGCGGCTAACCGTCGCCAGCAATAATTTTGATTCGGCTTCCACCGAACCATAATCAACCCCTTTTAGTTTACCCGAACGATTCAAAAAAAGGTTGTACAAGATGCCAAAGGGGGTGTGATTCACCAAATACACATCCACCTCGCCGGTAAGCAGCCACTGTTGATTATGCGGTTCAAACACCAAATAGAGGCCCTCCTCTTCACGGGCTTTTCCAAAAGGATTGATCTCACTCATCTCCTCTGTTTCAGGTTCCGGAGCAACTTCTTCTTTTTTAGCAGCCGGTTGTGCCGGACCAAAGGTGGAGGCAACCCCCTTTTCCCGGATTTCCTGCCCGCGGTAATCAAGAATTAACTCGTTACTGAGCACAGGCATCTCAAAACCATCCTCTGTTTTTATTTTAACCAATTTATTATCAAGTACTGCTGTAATAATTCCCCCTCCGGTTTCATTTAAAAACTGTACTTTATCTCCTACTTTAAATCGCATGTTATTTTTTATTTGTCGCCAAAATTACAAAATTTAAAGCTGCTGTCATCAGTACCATTTAAAGATTATTTAGAATGATTTTAAAAAATTTCAAAGTTCCTTAATCAACCGGTTCAGGGCGGAATATCCTTACATTTGGAGTACTTTTTCGCATCAACAAGGATGGCGATAAAAACATTAAAGAGTTCAAGG
>CBETNY010000299.1:0-3115 GCA_965537275.1 uncultured bacterium
GGTACAGGGCAATGAGGGTCTTATTTTTAATTCTCCGGCAAAAGGTATAATATTTTGACGGTTTTGCAGTTATTGAACAAGAAAATGTTAAAAACATCAGGGCTATTTTTTAAAGGGATGTTCAGGAGCGTTATCTTTGTTTTTTTAAATCATCATACATTATGACATTAGCTGTTATTCTTCAATTGCATGAATCTGCCCAGGTAATGGGTGCCATGGCCGACAAAGGGGAAATAAGTTTGCCGATTATCGATTTGGTTATCAAGGGGGGCTGGATTATGGCCATCCTGGGATTGCTATCCGTGATAGCTGTTTACATTTTTGTAGAGCGGTATTTGGTAATCAGTAAAGCGGCACGCGAGGATAAAAGTTTTATGAATAATATTCAAAACTTTATTCTTGAAGGTAAACTTGATGCGGCAAAAGCCCTCTGTCTGACCAATAATTCACCCATCGGCAGAATGATTGAAAAGGGAATTTTACGGTTGGGAAAACCCCTCAACGATATTAATGCAGCCATCGAAAATGTGGGGAAACTTGAAATTGCCAAATTGGAAAAAAATGTCGCCGGATTGGCTACCATTGCCGGAGCGGCACCCATGTTGGGATTTTTAGGAACCGTCATTGGAATGATTCGTGCTTTTTACGACATGTCGATGGCAGGAAACAATATTAATATCGAACTCCTTTCGCAAGGAATCTATCAGGCAATGATTACCACGGTGGGGGGACTTGTTGTGGGAATTACCGCTTATATTTTTTACAATATCCTGGTGGCCCGTATTCAGAAAGTTGTGTATTTGCTCGAAATCAGAACCTCCGAATTTATGGACCTGTTGCACCAACCCGCAAAGTAAAAGCAGTGTATTATGGCTATTCAAACCAGAAATAAAATCGATACCAATTTTAGTACGGCTTCCATGTCGGATTTGGTGTTTCTGTTGCTTATTTTCTTTATGCTTACCTCTACGCTGGTGGCGCCCAATGCCATTAAGCTGCTGTTGCCCAGTAGTCATAGCAAAACCATGGCCCGGCAAACCATGACCGTTTATATCAATGCTTCACGTCATTATTTTCTCGAGGACAAGCCGGTTGAAGCCGATCAACTTAAGCCGGCACTTATGGCAAAGGTTAAAGGGCAGCGTGATGCGACCATTGTGCTCAGGGCTGATAAAACGGTTCCGGTGCAGGATGTGGTCAATGTGATTGATGTCGTCAATCAGATTAATGAAGCATTGGGAACCAAACATAAAATTATTTTGGCTACCAAAGCCGGTTCATAACGGAGGTAAGATGTCATTGGATAAAAACAAACGGGTTGCTTTGCTGATTACGCTGCTTTTTCATGTGGCGGTGGTGATTGCCTTGTTGTTCATGGCTTTGCGTACTCCATTGCCCTTGCCGGGAGAAGAGGGGGTTGAAGTGAATCTGGGCATGGCAGATGCCGGTGCCGGGATGCAGCCCCTGCAGCCTAAGATTGTTAAACCCGAGCCGAAAACCGAGAAAAAAGTTGAAAAAAAAACGCCGGTTCTACCACCTAAACCCGAACAGGTTCCTGCCAAAACGGTGACTCAAAATACCGAGTCGGCTCCTGCGCTGGAAAAAAAGAAACCGGTTGCCCCAAAAACGTCTAAGAAAAAGGTGATAAAGAAAGAAAAGGTACTGCCTAAACCTGTGGTAAAGAAACCTAAAGCCGAAGTAAAAAAAGAATCTCCAAAGAAACCTGTACGCCCTGTGGTGAATAAAAAGGCGCTTTTCAGATTGCCTGTGGGCGATAAAATCCAGGGTCAGGGTGATAAAAAAGGAAACAACGACCAGGGTAAAATGCGGGGTGATAAGACCAGTCAATCCTATTCGGGAAGGGGAGGACAGGGGCATGGTATCTCCTTTAGTCTGGGCGATCGCGGAGCACTGTATCTGGATAAACCCTCTTCAAAATTTACCGAACAGGGTACCGTGGTCGTTAAAATATGGGTTAACCCAAAGGGAAAGGTGGTAAAAGCGGTGGTGTATGCCAAAGGAACTACCGTGGTGGACGATTCGTTGAGAAAAATGGCTGTGGCAGCAGCCCGGAATTCCAGCTTTAGTAGCGACCCAACGGCTCCTTCCGAGCAAATCGGAACCATCACCTACCATTTTATCTTGAAAAAATAATTTTGATTTCTTCGTATCCGGAATTCCGGTTTTCGATAAAAAGATGTTAATTTTGCTTAATGAATTATCAGCAAAGCATCGATTGGTTGTTTTCCCGGTTACCCATATATCAGCGGGTAGGAAAGGCCGCTTACAAATCTGATTTATCGAATACATTGGCCCTGTTGGATGTTTTGGGGCATCCGGAGAATCATTTTAAGGTGATTCATGTGGCCGGAACCAATGGAAAAGGCAGTGTTTCGCATATTATTGCTTCCATTTTGCAACAAGCAGGCTACAAAACCGGTTTATATACATCACCCCATTTACGCGATTTCAGAGAACGGATTCGTATTGATGGTGTCATGATTCCCCAGGACCGGGTAGTGGATTTTGTTGAGAAATACGGGCCGTCATTCGAAAACATCCAACCCTCTTTTTTCGAAATGACCGTGGGCATGGCCTACGATTATTTTGCCTCCGAAAAGGTGGATGTGGCAATTTTGGAAACCGGAATGGGGGGGCGTCTCGACTCAACCAATGTTTCTGACCCCTGGCTTTCGGTGATTACCCACATCGATTATGATCATACCCAATTTTTGGGAAACAGCCTCCCTGTAATTGCTGCCGAAAAGGCCGGCATTATCAAAAAGGGTGTCCCGGTGGTAGTGGGCCGGAAACAACAGGAAACGCATCCTGTTTTTAAAGAGATTACCGACAAGCTCAAGAGCCCGTTAATCTATGCTGAAGATCATGTGGAAGTAAAACCGATTCATATGGGTGATGCGCTGGAGAAATATTATGACATTTGGTTTGAAAACCACCTTTTCATGGAAAAGGTGAAAAGTCCGCTGTTGGGAGATTATCAGGCCGAAAATATTGCCACTGCATTTCAGTCGGTATTGGTTTTACTGGATTTGGGGAAAATAAAAATCGACTTGAAAACCATGCGCGAAGGTTTCGAGAATGTGATTCATAATAC
>CBETNY010000300.1:0-3113 GCA_965537275.1 uncultured bacterium
TTGTTTTTGAAACACCAGCCGTGCAGATAATGAAAGTTCGGGCTGATAATGGCTGCAGCAAATTTTTCACCCTCACCCACCACCAGAATCTGCTCGATGAGTGGCGATTCTTTAAACCGGTTTTCTACAATTTGAGGCGCTACATATTTGCCTGTGGAAAGCTTGAATATCTCTTTTTTACGATCGGTAATCCAAAGGACTCCATTCTCAAATTTACCCACATCACCGGTATGGAAAAAACCGTCTTCATCAATGGCTTCCTTCGTTTTTTCCGGGTCTTTGTAATAGCCCACCATGAGACTGGGGCCGCGCATCAATATTTCACCATCATCGGCCAGTTTCACTTCCACGTTATCAATTACGGCTCCCACACTTCCGGCTTGCATCAATGGATATTCACCATGATTTACCGAAATGGTAGGCGAGGTTTCAGACAATCCATACCCTTGTGCAATGCTAATTCCCACCGCACTGAATATCTTAGCCAAACGAGGCTGCAGGGCAGCACCTCCCGAAATGATTACTTTCAGCTCACCGCCCAAGGCCTCTTTCCATTTGCTGAAAATCAGCTTACGGGCAATGGATAATTTGAAATTATACATTGGACTTCTTTTCGCCGGATCGTCTTCATAGGCTTCACCAATTTTTATCGCCCAATCAAAAAGCTTTCTTTTCGCGCCGGTGAGTTCTTTCCCACTGAGCATGATTTTATCATAAAATTTCTCAATCACCCTGGGAACCGCCGTAAAACCATGAACATGTTTTTCGTTCAGGTTCTCTCCCACCGAATCAATACTTTCGGCATAATAGCATTCCAAACCCAGAGCCTGAACAGAATAGTTCACCATACGCTCAAGCACATGACACATGGGCAAGAAACTTAACCAGCGATCGTTGGCCACCACAGGTTGTAGTGGAGCGGCTGCCATCACATTGCTCATTAAATTGAAATGGGTCAGCATCACGCCTTTTGGTTTCCCTGTGGTACCTGAAGTGTAAATAATTGACAACAGGTCGTCTTTTGAGACACTGTCCTTTATTTTGGGAAGTTCTTTTTCGTACTTGGTTTTATTTTTTTTACCCAATTCAACAATTTCGCTCCAATGGGGAATTCCTTCAATTTTATCGTAGGTATAAACCTTTTCGATCATGGGCACCTCATCGGCCAGGGGTTTAATTCGGTCATAAAGTATTTTAGAAGAAACAATCAGCATTCTCGATTCGGAATGTTCAAGGATATAGCGATGCTCACGCGGGCCGATATTGGGATATACCGGAACATGGACAACCCCTAACTGTCCCATACCCATATCGGCGAAATTCCATTCGGGCCGGTTGTTGGATATGGTTAAAATCTTATCTCCTTTTTTGAATCCCATGGCGAGTAATCCATAGCTAAAATTGTCGACGGCCTCTTTGTACTCGTCGGTGCTAAAATTTTCCCACTGTCCGTTTCGTTTCACCGACAGGGCAATTTTTTGTTTGTGATTCTTGAAGTTCTGATCAAGAATATCGAAGTTTCTTTCAAAATACATGGGTAACAGGTTTAGGTTAAAATTGTGAAAAGGTTTGTAAATCTATTCGATACGCACTTATTTAAATGATTACTAATTTTTGATTTTCTGATTTTATTTAGCCTTAAAAGTCCAGGTAAAATTAAATTCGGACACCTTATCCCCGGCTTGGTCAATCCCAATGGAGGTAATGGTAGCCGTACGCCCCTCTCCTGTTTCGAGGGTTTCGCGGATGGCCTGGCGGATGGCTTCACCATCGTTACAGGTAAAGAGCACCCTGCTTTGTGCCTTTTTTGTAAACTTCGCCTGCATATCGTACACCAGCATGGAAACAGGTCTGGAAGCCGCTTTTATTTCGGCAATCGCCATGGCCCCCGACGACATTTCGGCTGCCATCGATTGAACAGCAAAATAGAGTGAACGAAAGGGGTTTTTGGTGAGATAATTATAAGGCACCGATACACTGGCATGTTTTTCATCAATCTCCACAATCCTCAGACCGTTAAGCAGACCCATGGGCATTTTTTGCAGAAAAAACAATTTAACCAATAATCTGTTTGTAGCCAGCTTTCTAAAATCTTTCATAAGTAAAATTAATATCGTTAACAATTAACAGGTAAAGCCTGAGTAAAAAATAAGGGACAAACCCGCTAAGGTTTGTCCCTTCTGTCCACACTTAAAAATTATATTTATTTCCTTCAATCAAATGATCGGCAATTCTGCGGCGGGCAGCCACAACATTCACCGGAGCTGTTTTGGTGAAACGTTTCATTCCCATTAACATACCGGCTTGTTCATCGCCTTCGGCAAAGGAATTCACTGTATCCACACCAATTTTATTTATTCTGGAAGCCGTATCATAAACAAAGACATCCAAAATATCTTTATAAAGCGCCAGTTTTTTCTCATCGTACATGGAACTCAGTTTTTCCACCCGCAACAGGGTAGACTCAGCAGCATAGGTGTACATGAGCATATCGGCTACATTGATCATAATTTCCTGTTCATGTTGGAAGTTGGCGCCATATTTTTGCAAGGCAGCACCGGCCACCATCAGGATGGCCTTTTTGAAGTTCACAATCAGTTTGTGTTTGGCTTCAAAATAATCGGTAGATGCACTTCCAAAGTCAGGAATTCCCATCAATTCACCGGCAACGGCTTTGGCAGGAGTTAACAGATCAAGTTCACCTTTCATACCGCGTTTTAACAATTCGCCAACCACGACCATGCGGTTAATTTCGTTGGTTCCTTCAAAAATCCGGTTGATTCTCGAATCGCGATAAGCACGTTCGACCATGGATTCGGCAGAATAGCCCATTCCACCATGGATTTGAACAGCCTCATCCACAACATAATCCAACGATTCGGAACCATAGACTTTCGAAATAGAAGATTCAATGGCAAATTGCCGGATACCTTCAATTGAAGCTCTTCCTTTGTCCATACCACCGGCAACAAGTGAGTCAATGGCATCATCAATGTTCTGGCTGGCACGGTAAGTGAGTGATTCATTTGCAAATGTACGAATAACCATCTCGGCCAATTTATATTTGATGGCACCAAAATTTGAAATCTGTGTTCCAAACTGTTTTCTTTCGT
>CBETNY010000301.1:0-3109 GCA_965537275.1 uncultured bacterium
AGATTTCGTAAAAATCAAATAATAGCTTGAAATCTAATGCATTTTCAACTTTCAATCGCCTTAGCGATCGGCCGGTTTACTAAAAATAAACAACCCGATATAAGTGATCAGGGCATTTAACAACAGCAATTCAAAACCAAATTTATAGCCGTCGAACCAAGCCACTGAGTTGATATTGATCACATAAGTCAAAGCAGGGGATAGTAATCCGATTAACGGAACCATTAGGTCTTTTACCTTACGCTTCGAGATAATTCCAAAGGCAAACAAGCCAAGCAAAGGTCCATAGGTATAGCCGGCCACACGGAACACGGCCGTAACCACACTATCGTTACTAATCACTCGAAAAATAATAATCACCAGAAAGAGTAAAAACGAAAATCCGATATGCGTGAGAAACCGGCTTTTTTTACCACTGGGCGAATCCGGTTTAATATTTAAAAAGTCGATACAAAAAGAGGTGGTTAACGCCGTAAGTGCTGAATCGGCACTGGAGTAGGCTGCCGATAAAATCCCCAATAAAAAGAGAGCGCCGGCAAAAGTTCCAAAATATTTTATGGCCAGGGTAGGAAACAAATCATCGGTACGGCTGGGAAGCTGGATGCCCATTTTGTCGGCATAAATGTAAAGCATCACCCCCAGGGTCAGGAAAAACAAATTGGCAATGATAAAGGCAAAACTAAACCAGAACACATTTTTCTGAGCCTCTTTTTGCGTTTTACAAGTCAGGTTTTTCTGCATCATATTTTGATCCAACCCATTCATGGCAAGCACAATACCCAAACCGGCAATAAATTGTTTAAAGAAATTGGTTTTCGATTTCCAATCCCAATCGAAAATTTTACTGTACGGATGATGGTCAACCGTGGAGAGCATCTCCCCCACCCCCATATTGAGTTGCCTGAGGATTACCCAAATGGTAATTCCCACGGCCCCCAGAATAAAGATGGTTTGCAACGAATCGGTCCAAACCACTGTTTTTATCCCGGCGCTGTGCGTATACAACCAAATCAGCAGCAGCGTAATCAAAACAGTCACCCAAAAGGGAATGCCCAGCGAATTGAAAAAGGCAAGCTGAAGGACCCCGGCTGCTAAATACAAGCGAAACGAAGCACCAATGGTTTGTGAAATCAAAAAGAAAAAAGCACCGGTTTTATACGAACGCACCCCAAACCGCTGGTCGAGATAGGTATAAATGGAAACCAATTTGAGTCGGTAATAAATGGGGATCAGCACCAAAGCCACCACCCAGTAGCCAAAAAAGTTTCCTATCAAAAATTGCAAATAGCTCCAAGCCGTACTTCCCACTTCACCCGGAACGGAGATAAACGTGACTCCCGAAATGGTGGAACCAATCATCCCAAAAGCCACCAAATACCAGGGCGACTTTCTGTTACCGGTAAAAAAAGTCTCGCTGTTTGCCCCACGGGAAGTAAAATAGGAAACCCCCATCAGCATGAGAAAAAAGAAAAGAATCACGAAAAAAATCAAGCTTGTACTCATATGATTTCCGGCTTTTGGATAGAAAATTTAAGAAACAAAAGTAAAAAGAATGCCCTACAAACAAAGCCATCGCAAATGCCGGCCCATCAGTGGGATTCAAATCTATCCATTTACATCTGCCACAAGGCAAACCATAAAAATAAATCTAATTAATTGAAAATAAGCGACTAACTAAATAAAAAAAGAAACCCTGCTTCGAGAAAAAAGGCAGTGCTGCCGGGAATAAAGCTTTAAAAAAATAACATCTTTTTATTTCCTTGTTAAAAAAGCAGGAAGCCGCTATCAGATGCCCAATTGTTCTTTCAGCTGCTTCACGCGACTTTTACTCACCGTCACCTTTTCACCATTTTCGAGAATCAGCAGAAAACTCTCTTTTCCATATTTTTCCAATTTATGAATGCGTGACAGATTGATGATACTGGAACGGTGCACGCGGCTAAACAGATGTTCGGGTAAAATCCTTTCCATGTTGTTCATGGTCTCATTTTTGAGGAATTTCCCCGCTGTGGTATGAAGTTCCACATAATCGTCCTGTGCCTGAATATAAAGAATATCTTCGATGGGGATAACATCAATATGATTACCCGTTTTAACAAAAATACGGTCGGGAGGGGTGCTTTCTTCTTTTACCTGCCGTTTCAATTGCTCCAGCCTGGGCGCTGACTCTTTTTTCATTTTCAACCGGGCAATTACCTTATCAACAGCCTGGTTAAAACGCTCCTGCGAGAAGGGTTTCATCAAATAATCCACGGCATTCAACTCAAAAGCCCGGATGGCAAACTGATCGTAAGCCGTGGTAAAAATGATTTCAGGATAATTATCGAGCAACTCCAACATCTCAAACCCGTTGAGCTTGGGCATTTGAATGTCTAAAAAGATAAGATCGGGTTGATATTCGCTGATGGCTTTAATCCCCTCGAAACCGTTTTCACATTCGGTAAGTAATTCAATGTCGTCACGCTTTTTGAGATAGGCTTTCAATAAATTGCGTGCCGGTTCTTCGTCTTCAATAATAATGGCTCTCAGCTTGACTTCCATTGGCTTATCATTTAATACTCTCATTGGTTAACAGGTGTACGAATCTCTGTTTTTGGAATTTTCAGCCGTGCCGTAAACATCAATTTATCGGCTTTGGTTTCCAACAGATCGGACCTTAAATAAATCAGTTGCAACCGCTTTTTAATATTTTTCAAACCCACACCCTCCCCTTTGGGTTTACGTGTGTCCGGGTCGTAATCGTTACTGATTTCGATGACAATATACTCATTTTCTTCAATACATCGGATTTCAACCCTCACCTCATCAAAACTTTTATAAACGCCGTGCTTAATGGCATTTTCAATAAGCGGTTGTAAAATCATATTGGGAATTTGAACCATCGAGCAGCCGTCGGGGATGTCATAAATAAAATTCAACCGCTTGCCAAACCTTACTTTTTCAATGTCGAGATACCGTTTTAGGTTCTCAAATTCGGTCTTTAAGCTGGTTTTTTCGTTTTTATCATGGCTGAGTGAGTAACGCAAAAAATCGGATAATTTAATGACCATCTCTTGTGCTTTATCGGGGTTGGTGATGGTGAGTGAGCTGATGGAGTTCAAGCTGTTAA
>CBETNY010000302.1:0-3101 GCA_965537275.1 uncultured bacterium
TTACCATGCGGTATTTTGAAAAATGGTGATTTAGGTCTTATTTTGCACGATGAAAAATCAATGGTTCCGAAGTCTATTCTATACCCTCATAAGCCTTTTTGCGCTATTTTTTTGGTCACCTCTGCAAGGCCAGCAGAAAGTGCTTTTCGATGCCACCAAAGCAGAAACTGCCAACAATGCCGATTGGGTTATTGATGCCGATCAATTTAACCTGGGGTATCCCAATGGAAGGCCACAAACCAATAAAGGTAAGGAGGCCAATCCCCAACGTTTCCCAACACCGGACCAATCGCACATTACAGCCTCCACAAAAGAATCGTACTGGACGGGAGCCCTTTCGGCGTGGGGCGTCGACCTGGTTAAAAAAGGCTTTGCCGTAGAAACACTTCCCTACAACGGGAAAATTACCTATGGCAGCACCAGCAACCCGCAAGATTTATCGAATTATGCTGTGTTTGTGGTGGACGAACCCAACATTCAATTTACGGCCGCTGAAAAAACGGCCATTCTTCAATTTGTTTATCATGGCGGAGGACTCTTTATGATTTCTGATCACAACCAATCCGACCGCAATGGGGATGGCATTGACTCGCCCTCCATCTGGAACGATTTAATGCAAAACAATTCTTTCCAAAAGAACCCTTTCGGCATTACCTTCGACCTTGAAAATTTCTCGGATAAAACCGAAAACATCCCCCATCTTCCCGGAGATCCGCTTTTGCATGGCCCCATGGGTGACGTAACCCGTGTAGAATTTTACAACGGCACCTCCATGACGCTCAACACCGCTGCCAATGCCAGTGTTAAAGGAGTGGTTTATCACTCGGGATCCGGCTTTGGGTCAAAAAATGTGATGGTGGCTTACGCTGAATTTGGAAAAGGAAAAGTGGTGGCCCTGGGCGACAGTTCACCGGCCGATGACGGTTCGGGCGACCGCAACGACCGCCTTTATGACGGATGGATAGAAGATGCCAATGGAAACCACGAACGGTTAATCATGAACGGAACTCTTTGGTTGGCAAAAGGGCAAACAACTGCCGTTCAAAATATTACAGCACATAAAAAATTAATTCAGCTTAAAAATAATCAGCATGGTTTAACAGTTTCTATACAAAGCACCACTAATTATCCGGATAATTATCTACAGATTTATAACCTTTCGGGACAAAAGATTAAATTGTTGAAAAATTTACAGCCACAACAAAGTTACCACCTCCAACTAACCTCGAAAGGCATTTTCATTTATCGCTTTTGCGATGTCCGGCAAACGTTGGATTGGGGAAAATTCTATTTTTAAACTTCCTGTCCATCGAAGCCAAATATTCACCATCTTTGTTTTACAAAGTTAAATGATGTTTGATTTTCGATTAAAGGTATTTTACACGGCTGCCAGGCGGTTGAGTTTTTCGCGTGCTTCAGAGGAATTGTTTATTTCACAACCTGCGGTAAGCAAACATATTAGTGCTTTGGAAAAAGCCTATAAAGTAAAACTGTTTGTGCGAAAAGGCAGTAAAATTTCACTGACACCCGAAGGAAAGCTTCTATACGATTACGCCGAAGAGATTTTTGCACTTTACCGCAAGCTTCAATTCGAAATGGACCAGCGCATTAACAAAAACAATGGGAAACTCAGTCTGGGTGCCAGCACCACCATTGCCCAATATGTTTTACCCAATGTTTTGGCACATTTTCACAAACAATTTCCGGATATTAAAATCAACCTCATCAACGGTAACACCCAACAAATTGAGGCCGCCCTCCTTCAAAAGGATATTGAGCTTGGAATAATCGAAGGTTACGCTAAAAAAACCGACCTGAAATACATCCCTTTTATGAAAGACGAGATTGTCCTGGTCACCCGCAAAGATCATCCGCTGGTTAAAACCGGAGAAATCGATCCGGACACACTGAAAAAAATACCGCTCGCCATTCGTGAATTTGGTTCCGGAACCCTCCAGGTCATCCAACACTATCTAAAATCGCAACACCTCTCCATTGCCGATCTCAACATTGAGATGCAGCTGGGAAGCACCGAAGGGATAAAAACCTATCTGCGACAAACCCGGTGTTTTGCCTTTTTATCGCTGAACAGCGTCCTGGAAGAGCTGAAACGTAACGAGCTGAGCATCGTTGACATTCAAGGCCCACCCCTGAATCGTTTTTTTCATTTTATCATCCCACATGGTAGCGAAGAACCCCTGGCCGAAATGTTTATGAATTTTGTACTCAGAAACTTCCCGCTTCAGAACAACAAATAAGCATTCCACCCGCTTTCTTTTAAAACTTAGTTATAATCATAGGTTATATCGGATAATTATTTAACAATTACGAATAGTTTGTTATAGGCCTACTTTTGCATCCTTATTATAACAAACCGATATGCTTTTTGTAAAATACATCTACACCTTACTCAGTGGTTTAATCTCGGGGGGAGCCTTGGGGATGACGGGTGGAGGCGGTTCCATTTTGGCGGTTCCGCTTTTGGTTTACCTGGTAGGCGAAAACGTCCATTTAGCCATCGGTACTTCACTCATTGCTGTAGGCATAACCTCACTAATTTCATCGGTTAGTTATATGCGACAATCGCTTGTCCGGTTTAAGATTGCCTTTTTAATGGCTGCCCCCGGCCTGGCCAGCACCTATCTCGGTGCCTGGGCCAACCACGAAATAAAAGGGCCTGAATTGTTATTGGTTTTTTCAATCCTCATGTTAACCATCGGTTATTTAATGTTCCATCGAAAAGCTGAAAAAAAATTACCCACTGATGCAAGTAGCCATATCAACTATCTGAGAATTATTACCTTGGGATTTATTACCGGTTTTGCCAGTGGTTTTTTTGGCATTGGCGGAGGTTTTTTACTCGTGCCGGCACTCTATCTTGGAGCCAGGCTTACCATGAAAGAATCGATTGCCACATCGCTTTTTATCATCTTTCTTTTTGGCGTATTCGGCTTGGTGAGTTACGAAATACAAGGCAGGGAAATTGACCTAACCATCAGCTCGATATTTGTTGTTGGTGGTGCGGCGGGAGGCATTTTGGGCGCATTGATTGCCAAACGAAACAACCAGCGAAAATTGCAGAAAATCTTTGCTGCTTTTAT
>CBETNY010000303.1:0-3098 GCA_965537275.1 uncultured bacterium
GGTGATGCTTAAATCGTTCATAATGAATGTTTAATTCAAATGGATTGTTTTTTTTTATTTAGCCAGGTTGCGGTTGAGTAATCTTTTTACCGTGTCAAGCGGTAAGTTTTTACGCTTTGCGTAATCTTCTAACTGGTCGGGAAGTAAGCCTCCGACATTGAAATACTGGGCGTCGGGATGGGCAAAATAGTAGCCACAAACCGAGGCTGCCGGATACATGGCATAATTTTCAGTCAGGCGGATGCCGGTTTTTGACTCGACATCCATCACATGAAAGATGGTTTCTTTTTCGGAGTGTTCCGGGCATGCCGGATATCCCGGGGCCGGCCGAATGCCACGGTATTTTTCACGTAAAATTTGGTTTATTGCCAGGTTTTCATCAGGCGCATATCCCCATATTTCTTTTCTTACGTCCGCATGAAGTTTTTCGGCAAAGGCTTCGGCCAGCCGGTCGGCCAGTACCTTCAGCATGATGGCATTGTAATCGTCATGGTCGTTTTCAAAAGTTTGGATGTGTTTTTCAATACCATGGCCGGTGGTTACGGCAAAAAATCCAAGATAATCGGTGATGCCGCTTTGTTTGGGTGCGATAAAATCGGACAAACAGAGGTTGGGAAATCCCTCTTTTTTTTCTTCCTGGTTGCGAAGAAAGTGAAACGTTTCGAGGGGTTGTGCCGAAGTGGGTGTTGAAAAAATTTCCACGCTGTCACCGGTTGCCCGTGCAGGATAAATACCCACAACGCCTTTGGCTGAAAGCCATTTTTCACGGACAATTTTTTTGAGCATCTGCTGTGCATCCTCGTAAATTTTACGGGCCTCATCTCCCTTTACGGGATCGTCGAAGATGGCCGGAAATTTTCCATTCAACTTCCAGGCATGGAAAAAGAAGGTCCAATCGATATAGGGTTGTAAATCTTCCAACGAATAATCGTCAAAATATCGGTTTCCCAACAAATTGGGTGGCTCTACACGATAGGCTGACCAATCCGCTTTAAATCGGTTTTCACGGGCTTCCTGCAGGCTGATGTATTTTTTTTGCTGTTGTCGGCCTTCATGATCGTTCCGTATTTTTTCGTAGGATTTTGCAATTTCTTCCACATAATGCTGTCGTCCTTTTGGCGAAAGTAATTTGCTGAGCACCCCGGTTACTTTGGAAGCATCGCGCACATGGATGGTGGGATGGTTGTAGTTGGGTGCTATTTTCACCGCGGTATGGATTGATGAGGTGGTTGCCCCGCCAATCAACAACGGAATATTGAAACCCTGTCGTTTCATTTCGTTGGCTACCACCACCATTTCTTCTAATGAAGGGGTAATGAGTCCGCTTAAACCCACCACATCGGCCTTTTCTTTTTTGGCTGTTTCAAGGATTTTCTCGGTGGGCACCATCACCCCCAAATCAATCACTTCGTAGTTGTTACATGAAAGTACGACTCCCACAATATTTTTTCCAATGTCGTGCACGTCTCCTTTTACAGTAGCCAATACCACTTTACCCGCGTTGCTGTCGCCTTCCTGTTTTTCGGCTTCAATGTAAGGAAGTAAATAGGCGACGGCTTTTTTCATCACACGGGCACTTTTAACCACCTGGGGGAGAAACATTTTACCTTCGCCAAACAAATCGCCTACCACGTTCATCCCCTTCATGAGGGGCTGTTCAATAACATCCAACGCCCTTGGGTATTGCTGACGGGCTTCTTCCACATCTTGTTCGATAAATTCGGTAATACCTTTTACCAGTGCATGTTCCAGTCGTTTATCCACGGGTTCTTTGCGCCAGGCATCCTCTTTTACATGATGACTGGCAGCTTTGTTTTTCATACGATCGGCATAAGCCAGCAGACGTTCGGTGGCATCTTTACGGCGGTTCAGCACAACATCTTCAGCCAGGGTACGGAGGTCGTCCGGAATCTCATCATAAATTTGAAGCATGGCGGGATTGACGATGCCCATATCCATGCCTGCCTGGATGGCATGATAAAGAAAAACAGAGTGAATGGCCTCGCGCACAGCTTGGTTACCACGAAATGAAAACGAAAGATTACTTACTCCGCCGCTGACTTTTACATAGGGCAGATTTTCTTTGATCCATCGGGTGGCACGGATGTAATCCACAGCATAATTGTTGTGTTCATCCATACCGGTGCCAATGGCCAGAATGTTGGGATCGAAAATAATGTCTTCCGGTGGAAAGTGAACCTGCTGCGTAAGCAAATCATAGGCACGCTGGCAGATTTCGATACGGCGTTCATAGGTCGAGGCCTGTCCTTTTTCGTCGAAGGCCATGACCACCGTCGCCGCACCGTAAGCTTTAATTTTTCGTGCATGTTCCAGAAATTCGGCTTCTCCGTTTTTCAGGCTGATGGAGTTGACAATTCCTTTTCCCTGAATGCACTTGAGTCCGGCTTCGATTACTTCCCATTTGGAGGAATCAATCATAATGGGTAGACGAGCAATCTCGGGCTCCGATGCCATCAGGTTTAGAAAGCGCACCATCTCTTTTTCCGCATCCAGCATTCCGTCATCCATATTTACATCCAGTATTTGTGCACCGGCCTCCACTTGATGCCGCGCCACACTGAGGGCCTCTTCATATTTTTTTTCGCGGATGAGTCGTGCAAATTTTCGTGACCCGCTTACGTTGGTACGTTCACCAATGTTGATGAAATTTTTTGATTTTTCAATTTTAACGGGTTCCAGTCCACTCAGTTCGGTAACATGCTGTTTGGGAGGTAATTTCCGTACGGAGGCTTTTTGTGCCAGTGCTGCAATTTGGCGAATGTGATCGGGTGTGGTGCCGCAGCATCCCCCCACAATATTGGCATATTGATGATCCAAAAAATCTTTAATGTGCCCGGCCATTTTGTGTGGAGTTTCGTCATATTCACCAAATTGGTTGGGCAGACCTGCATTGGGATAAACACTTACGTTAAATGGGGCCAGTTTCGAAAGTTCGGCCAGGTGCGGTCTGATTTGTTCTGCACCCATGGAACAGTTGAGCCCCACGCTGAGCAGGTCGATATGTTTGATGGAGGTAAAAAAGGCTTCCAGGGTCTGTCCCGAAAGGGTTCGTCCGCTGGCATCGGTAATGGTTCCCG
>CBETNY010000304.1:0-3082 GCA_965537275.1 uncultured bacterium
TAGCTTTTTTCTTGACGGCTTTTTCAGCTTCACGATCGGCTTCTTCTTCAGCGAGCTTTAACGCTTCCGATTTAGCTTTAATGTCATCAGCTTCAGCTTTTGCAAGGGCTTTTGCCTCTTCTTTGGCTTTTTTCTCGGCAGCATTTTTATCACGGGCCATTTTTCTTTCAGCCAGTCCTTCAGCCACCGCTGAAGCCACTACATTTAAAATCAAGGCAATCGATTTTGAAGCATCGTCGTTGGCCGGGATAGGGAAATCAATCAGATTGGGATTGGTATTGGTATCGACCATAGCAAAAGTAGGGATGTTCAATTTACGTGCTTCCGCTACAGCAATTTTTTCTTTGTTAATGTCCACCACAAAAAGGGCAGCGGGAATACGGCTCATATCGGCAATACTACCGAGGTTCTTTTCGAGTTTGGCACGTTCACGGGTCACCTGCAAACGTTCACGTTTGGAAAGGTTTTTCCATGAGTTGGTGGTCATCATTTTGTCGATGTTACTCATTTTGCGGATGGCTTTGCGGATGGTGGCAAAGTTGGTGAGCATTCCACCGGGCCAGCGCTCAGTAACATAAGGCATATTGATTTTTTTCACCGTCTCAGATACCAGGTCTTTGGCTTGTTTTTTGGTAGCCACAAACAAGATTTTGCGACCCGATTTAGCAATTTGTTTCATTGCGTTAGCCGCTTCTTCCAGTTTTGCCTGGGTTTTATAAAGGTCAATGATATGAATACCATTGCGCTCCATAAAGATATAAGGAGCCATGTTAGGATTCCATTTGCGTTTGAGGTGGCCAAAATGAACACCCGCCTCAAGCATTTCGTCAAAACTTACTTTTACCATGAGTTAATTTGTTAAAATTGTTTACATTCACTAAAATCAACTGCTAAATAGTCCCATCGGGAGTTTTAGCAATTTGGATACTAAACTCGTTCCAATATCTTGAAAAATACTAACGTTTGGAGAACTGGAATTGTTTACGAGCTTTGGGTTGTCCCGGTTTTTTACGTTCTACCATACGTGGATCTCTTCTCATCAGTCCATTTTCTTTGAGTACCGGACGATATTCTTCATCCATCTTTACCAAAGCTCTGGAAATGGCAAGACGAAGGGCTTCAGCCTGACCGTTAAAACCACCCCCTTTAAGATTCACTTTGATATCAAATTTACCCAAGTTATCTGTAAGAAGCAGGGGTTGTTCCACTACATAATGTAGCGTAGCCGTTGGGAAGTATTCTCTAAAATCACGACCATTTACCATGATTTTCCCATCACCGTCTTTTACATAGATCCGTGCAATAGCAGTTTTTCTTCTACCGAGTGCGTTTAAAACTTCCATCTCTATTATCTAATTGAATTTAAATTTATTTGCTTAGGTTTTTGAGCTTGTTGCTCGTGCTCCGGACCTGCATAAACATGCAAATTGCGGAATAACTGACTTCCCAATTTATTTTTCGGAAGCATTCCTTTGATCGCTTTTTCCACCATGGCGGCCGGCTTTTTGGCCATCAATTGTTTGGCACTGGTGGTACGTTGGCCTCCCGGATATCCGGTATGACGAATGTATTCTTTTTGATCCCATTTATTTCCGGTAAGTCTGATTTTGTCGGCATTAATAATGACAACATAATCACCGGTGTCGGCATGTGGGGTGAAATTGGTTTTGTATTTACCCCGCAGGAATTTAGCCGCCACAGAGGCCAATCTTCCCAATACCTGATTTTCTGCATCAATCAAAACCCACTCTTTGTTGGCGGTTTGTTTGTTTGCGCTGATTGTCTTGTAACTCAAAGTATCCATCTATCTATTTGTTTCTTAAGTCCTTTTGCTATTTCATCCAAAAATTGGGGTGCAAAAATAGAAACTATTTTCCAATTGGCCAAAGTTTTAGCAGGCTTAATTTTCATTAATTTCAAAAAAATATTCCTGACAGTCAATACCATCAACACATTCGGACAATTTAAGGCTTTCTCTTTTTTTTAAGGATGTGCCCTGTTTTCCTTTTTCGACGGTCCCCCGAATAAAAAATCCGGCTCAATTCTACACCAAAATTTGGTTTGACATCAAATGAGCCGTAAGACAGGAGTGAACCGGTAAAACACCTAAAATATCACCTTCTTTCACCTTTTCGAGATAGGGTTCGGGAATACGAACCACTCCATGTTCCTGCGACAAAGCAGCCACATACGCTCCCGGAATTGGCGATTGCCAATGACCTTGATTATCTATTTTCACCACATAACCAAACAACTGAAACCCATTATCCGCAGCAATAAATTCTTTAGAAAGGTGAATTGCCCCGCCATAAATCACCACCTCTTTTCGCCGGGAATGAACCGCCACCACCGGACAAGCAGCCACCACAGCGATATCCTCAAGCCGGCATGAACCCAGATGGTACTGCATCACATCGTAATACACAAAGTTTCCGGGGCGTATTTCATCCAATCCATGGCAATCGTCCGACAAACTGCACGAAGGCGTGTCGCCATAAGAAAGTAACAGTCCGGGAAACCGCTTTTCATATCTCTGTTTTAACTGTTGTAATGTTTCAACCGCTTTTTCCATAATCCCCAAAATTTCATTCCTGGAGCGAGCATGATAGGTATGGCCGGCATGGGTAAGAAATCCACGAAAGTGCACCAAATCGGAAGCCGATACAATCCGGATTAAGGCGTCAATCTTGTCTATTTCTTCCGGCAGCATACCGGTACGGTGATATCCGGTATCAATTTTAACAAAAACACCCACCGGATGACTAACTAACGATACAAACCGGCGGGCCACCGATTCACTTTCAAGCAGTACATTCAGCTGAATTTGCGAAGCCAGTTGGTTCACCGCCTCCATTTCCAAAATATTGAGAGGAAATGCAATGGTGATGTCGTTCCAACCACAGCCGGCAAAAAACCGGGCCATCGACACCGACGAAACCGTTATTTTGTCTACCCCCATCGACCGGAAAATTTCGCCAACGGCTTCCGACTGATGGGTTTTAAAATGCGGCCGAAATATAACGTCCGAACGGCTTGCTTTTTCAAGCATCACCGCAAGGTTGTTTTTGACAATTTGCTTATT
>CBETNY010000305.1:0-3069 GCA_965537275.1 uncultured bacterium
TACCAACTATTTTGTCCATTACCCCGCATTTTGCTTTAATCCACTGACTTTTAACTTTAAACAACTTGTGCATAAAAAAAGCCTGTTGGAAAACAACAAGCTATAAAGTTTTTTATTTTTGCCTTTCAAAAAAGGGGGCATTAGCTCAGTTGGTCAGAGCGCTTGGTTCGCAATCAAGAGGTCATCGGTTCGACTCCGATATGCTCCACATTTTAGGCTTCCTTTGGTTGGACTTTCTCGTCTTTTTCACCTAAAAATTTATTTACAGTCGCCAGTAACTGGTTTAACTTTATGGGTTTAGCAATAAAGTCGTTGGCACCCAACTCAAAACTGGTTTGTTCCTCTCCTGCCAGGATGTATGCTGTTTGAACAATAACCGGTGTTTTTTTATCCTTTGTGCGAATATGTTTTAAAACATCAAATCCACTGGTAGTAAACAGATTTAAATCTAACAGCACCAGGTCCACATCATTATTATCGAAAACTTCGATGGCTTCATCACCATCTTGTGCCCACAACAAAGTGGCATTCGTACGGCTTAAAGCAGCATCAAAAAACCGGCTGCTGGTTTCGGTATCTTCTACCACCAGTATTTTTTTATTATTAAAGTCAAATTTTTTCATGAATAGCCCTCCTAAACGGTGTATTTATCAAATATTTTCACAAGCTCATTTTGCTTAAATGGCTTGCTAACGTAATCATCCATACCTATTTGCAAATACTTTTCGCGATCCCCTTCCATGGTATTTGCAGTCATGGCAATAATAGGAATTTTTTTGCTTCCTTTTTCGTTAAGTTCAATTTCTCTTATTTTTTTTGTGGCTTCCATCCCATCCATTTCAGGCATCTGGATGTCCATAAATATCAGATCATAGGTATTCTGCTGAAACTTTTCCACCGCTTCCTTACCATTATTAACAATGTCTACCTGATGGCCCAGTTGGTTCAGGTTTACCATGGCTACCCTTTGGTTAATTTTGTTGTCCTCGGCCAATAGAATGGAAAGTTTCCTTTGTGGCCCTTTGTGACTTTCTGTGTTGTCATCATCAGGCTCTATAGTTTTCCGGTAAGTTTCGGCATCGGTAACCTCCAGACAAACAGTAAACCAAAAGGTAGACCCTTTCCCTTCTTTGCTTATGACGCCGATTTCGCCACCCATCATTTCCGAAAGATTTTTGCTAATGGCCAGCCCCAAGCCGGTTCCGCCGAATTTCCGTGTGGTAGATTTATCGACCTGAGAAAACGACTGAAACAAAAGTTTTTGGCCCTCTTCCGAAATACCAATCCCCGTATCAATTACCCGGAACAAAAGGGTTGCTTTTCCATCGATTTGCTTTTGGGTTTCTACCTCGATGCGCACCTCTCCTTTTTCGGTAAACTTTATAGCATTATTAACCAGGTTAATAATAATCTGCTTTAGCCTTACAGGATCACCCAGTAAATATTCCGGCACATTAGGGTTAATATTCAATTTGAGTTGTAATTTTTTTCGATCAGCAATCACTTGCAAAATGCTTTTCACCCGGCGTAATTCCTGCTCCAGCTTCATGGGGATTTTTTCCAGCTCGATTCGTCCTGCTTCAATTTTTGAATAATCGAGAATGTCGTTGATGATGGTCAGCAAATTCTCCCCGGAAGACTCAATGATTGACAAATATTCCCGTTGTTCCTCATTCAGAGGGGTATGCTTTAATATATCAACCATACCGATAATTCCATTCATCGGGGTGCGGATTTCGTGAGACATATTGGCTAAAAAGATGGATTTGGCTTCGGCAGCTGCCTCGGCCTCTTTTCGGGCCTTAACAAGCTCCGCATTGGTTCTTCTTAACTGAATATGGAGCTTAACCCTTTCCAGTAGTTCCTCTTTTGAAAAGGGTTTCGAGATGTAATCCACAGCACCGCTACGGAAAGCTTGCTGAATATTTTTCGGATCATTTAAGGCCGTTAGAAAAATAACCGGCACATCTTTTGTTGTGGGATAGCTTTTCAAAACATTGCACACCTCAAATCCATCTATTTCAGGCATCATCACATCGAGAAGGATAATGTCAAATTGAGTTGATTTTGCTTTACGGATAGCTGTTTTACCATCCTTAGCGGTGGCCACAACATAATCATCATTTCCACCTAAAACAGCAATCATCAGGTCGAGATTGGTTTGCATGTCGTCAACCACTAAAATCCGGGCCTTCTTACTCAATTCACTCATGATTTTGTATTTAATCTGATAAAATTACACTTTTTTTTAACATTGTTGAATAGCAGATAAAATTTGCTGCAACGAGAGCAATTTACGGGCGGCACCCATTTCCCAAGCTACCCGTGGCATGCCCCAAACCACAGATGATTCCCTGTCCTGGGCAATGGTCATGGCTCCGGCTTCTTTTAGTTCCATTAATCCTCTGGCACCATCATCACCCATTCCGGTGAGCAAAATTCCGGTGGCTTTTTCCCCGGCATATCGTGCCCCGGAACGAAATAATACATCTACCGAAGGTTTATGACGGTTCACCAAAGGCCCATCTTTCAGTTGAAGGTCATAGGCGTTTCCTTTTCGAGTTAGCAGTAAATGGAAATTCCCATTTGCAATATACATCGCATTATCCTTTACCTCTTCACCGTTTTCGGCCTCCTTAACCATGAGTTTAGAGCATGCATTTAACCGTTCGGCAAAAGCACGCGTAAAATTGCCGGGCATATGTTGTACCACCAAAATTGCCGGCAAAGGCGGTTTCAGATAACGTGCCAGGAAGTTAATGGCTTGAGTACCCCCGGTAGAGGCACCGATTAAAATGACTTTTTTACTAAAAATAGAGGACCGCTGAAAAGCAGAACTTTTGGCCAGGATAGCATCCGCAGTATATTTTTGGAAAGGTTGTCCCAAAATGTTCTGCTCATGAATAATCTTGAGACGTGCCTTGGCAGCCGCCGCCGCTTTCAACGTATCGCAAAACATCACATGCATCTCTTTCATGGCCTGGCCACTCAAATGCTCCGGTTTTTGCAAAATACCAACAGCCCCGTAACGAATGGCATCCAGGGCATTTTTCGACCCGGATTGTACCA
>CBETNY010000306.1:0-3067 GCA_965537275.1 uncultured bacterium
TTTATTGTCTGATTTTTAGCGTTTTTCTTTGGTCCACTGACTTTTAACTTTAAACATTCAAATGAATAAACCGAAGTGGTTGATAATTATCCGGTATAAAATGACTGAGAAAGCTGGTAACATCAGCCCTGCCGGTGTAAACCATTCGTTTCAACACGTATCAAAATTGCTTTGAAGGCATCAAACCGGGCATTTGTTTTTTCTATTCCCGAACGCGTTTAACAAAGCCGTCATCAAAAAAGGTCATAAAATAGGTGCACTCATCACTCCAATGATAATTTTTTTACACAAACGATTGCGGAAAAAGTCAATAAACAAGGCATGTTCAGCCGAAAGGCAAACCAAAACAGCAATTTTCATTCAATAAAAATTAGTTTGCATGCGTACTATTTAAAAAAAATTACCGATATTTGTGGAAAATAATGGATAACTAAACTTTGTATCATGAAAATTCTGGTATTAATTAGTAATGTACCTGATACGACAACAAAAATCAGGTTTACCGGGGATAATAAAGCTTTTGATGCGACGGGTGTTCAGTGGATCATCAATCCCTGGGATGAATTAGCGCTGACCCGCGCCATGGAGTTAAAAGAAAAAGGGGGTGTTGAGTCGATTACGGTGGCCAATGTGGGTACCAAAATCACGGAACCTACTTTGCGCAAAGCCCTTGCTGTGGGTGCTGATGACGCCATCCGCGTGGATGCGGAGCCTCTGGATGCTTATTTTGTTGCCAGACAACTGGCTGAGGTTGCCAAGGGATATGACTTGATTATGGCCGGTATTGAAGCCTCCGATTATAACGGTGCCGGAGTAGGGGGTATGTTGGCCGAATTGTTGGGTATCAATTCTGTTTCTGCCGTTTCCGGGGTGGATTTGGTAGATGGACAGCTTACGATTCAGCGAGATATTGATGGTGGACATCAAACGGTTGAAGTACCCACGCCGGTTTTAGCGGTTGTACAAAAAGGGATTGCCATTGATCCCAGAATTCCTGCCATGCGTGGGATTATGATGGCCCGTAAGAAACCCTTAAAAGTGGTTCCTGCTGTGGAAGCTGAAACCAGAACTGATTTTCTCAGTTTTGAGTTGCCTGCACCCAAAGCGGCCTGTAAAATGGTTGAAGAGGACAATGCAAAAGAACTCATTCGATTGCTTCACGAAGAGGCCAAGGTGCTTTAGTTTTAATTTTTAATCTTAAAAATCTGGAAAAATGTCAGTATTAGTCTATACAGAAAACTGGGACGGGAAATTCAAGAAACTGAGCTACGAAATGGTTTCGTTTGCAGCTGCCATCGCAAAAGAAATGGGAAGCAGCCTTACCGCCTTATCCATTGGCCATGTGGCTGATGAAGAATTGAAATCTCTGGGAAAATATGGTGCCAACAAAGTGTTGAATGTACAGGACGATCGTTTCGAGTCGCTCGACAACAAAGCCCTTGCCGATGCAGTGGCCAAAGCGGCCGAAGCCGAAGGGGCCAAGGTGATTGTTTTTGCCCACAACAACGAAGGCAAAGCCATTGCACCGCGTTTGTCGGTTCGTATGAATGCGGGGATGGTTTCGGGAGTGAACGGGTTACCCGTTAGTGTGGAGCCTTTTGTGGTTCGTAAAAAACTGTTTACGGGAAAAGCTTTTGCCAACATTCAAATCAAAACGGATGTTAAAGTGATTACTTTCGCCCAAAATTCCTATGAAATTGTTGAGCAGGGAGGTGATGTGGTCATTGAAGCCTTCGATCCTCAGCTGAGCGATGATGAATTTAACACAACGGTAAAAGAAACCAATAAGATAACCGGTAAGGTGATTCTCACCGATGCGGAGATTGTTGTTTCGGGTGGCCGTGGTTTTAAAGGTCCTGAAAACTGGGGTATCCTTGAGGAGCTTGCCGGTTTATTGGGCGCCGGAACCGCCTGTTCACGTCCGGTGGCTGACGATGGTTGGCGTCCAAAAGAGGAGCACGTGGGACAAACCGGAAAAATAATTGCTCCCAACCTTTACTTTGCCATTGGTATTTCAGGAGCCATTCAACATCTGGGTGGTGTGAACTCATCTAAAGTGATTGTAGCCGTCAATAAAGATCCTGAAGCGCCTATTTTCGAGGCTGCCGATTATGGTATTATCGGTGATCTTTTTAAAGTGGTTCCTCAATTTATCGATGCGGTAAAAGAACTCAAAGCAAACGGTTAATTCCGTTTATAGATAAACTAAAAACCGGAGATACTGGGTGTCTCCGGTTTTTTTTGTTTTGAAATTCCTCATTGGGAAGCTGAACCGTATTTGTTTACAACAAACTTGTTTAAAGTTAATTTTTTTGATATGTATATAACTAAAAATCAGACAATAAATAATTTTTTTAATTGACCTACCCCTGCGCCTCTTCCAAAAGGGGATGATAGGTATTTATTGTCTGATTTTTAACATTTTTCTTTGGTCCACTAACTTTTAACTTTAAACAACTTTAATGGATAAAAAGTGATTAATTCCGGTAAATCACCGTTAAAAGTACTTGTCCCACTGCTTTCAGGGTATTTTTGTCAATTTTATCCAGGGTGTCGCCGGTGGTGTGCCAGTATTCCCAAAAAGTACCGTTTGAACTGTTTGGATCCAGTTGAATGATATCTACCGAAGGAATGCCTGCAATCTTATTGACGTAGTAATGGTCATCGTCAATGGGATAGCCGTCCCGGTCGGGAAAATAGTTATCATAACCCAGTGCAGCAGCGGTATTCCAGATTTTTTTTACATAATACCGTGCATACTGCCGTGAATAATATTCTTTAAGAAAGGTGGCATTTTTTGCACCCACCATATCGAGCAGGATGCCGAAGTTGGCCGAATAACCCGGGGTATGAGGATGTTTGGCCCAATATTGAGCTCCCAGTGCCCAGTCGTCTTCTTTTCCCTGGTTACGGATGTCTTCGGGGGCACCCCAGTCTTCCAAATCGAAAAGGACGATGTCGATCCCAATCTGTGGGTTTTGCCGGTGGAACAACCGGGCTAACTCCATCAATACTCCGACCCCGCTGGCACCATCGTTGGCTGCGTCGATGGGCGTACGCCATTTGG
>CBETNY010000307.1:0-3059 GCA_965537275.1 uncultured bacterium
CTACCCCTTTTTTCCAGTTGAAACCGTGGTCGCTCACATCGGCACCCCACGCTACGGTATAGCCATTTTGAAGGGCGTTGTCAATAATAGCCATCATATCTTCCAAAGGAATGTTCATCGAAGAAGCCCACAACCAGTTGTCCGGAATCGCCAAAGGAAAAGCTTTATAATAGGGATGAGCCATGAAAGAGGTAAACTCTTCATAATTATCCATATTTAATTTAAGCATATCACGAAACGACTCAGGAGTATAGGTTTTTCCTTCATAGGTAAACGATTTGGGCAATTCACCCATATACGTGTCCAGCACGCGATCGTAAGCTTTGTGCCAAACCGGTGTCAGTTTACGGTTAGGATTTTTCACTACAGCATCCACCACACCTTTCAAAACAGCCATCATTTCGCCTTGAACAGGTTTATCAGTGCCATACTGAAGACCAGTATAAACCGACTGAGGGACGATACCGTATTTGTTAATTACCCGAAATACATCGGCTGATTCGGCACCCTGACCAAATTCCATTTTTCCGTGTAAACGAACATATTTTATGGCCTTGTCGGAATAGGTATGACGAACGCAATACATTTCAGAAAGATTGACATCTTTTCCGGTCATGCGTAACACTTCCGCTTCGAGAAACGAAATGGTAGAGTAACTCCAGCAGGTACCCGACCGGTATTGGTTTTCGATACGGGTGTGAGGAACCACCAATTCATCGGTAAAATGGTATCCTTTAACCTCTTTTTTTTGATGATCATTTTGTGCAAAGGCCTGGACATTGAAAATAAAGGCGAAAACCAATAGCCAGGATAACGATTTAAATTTCATAGATATATTTTTAATTGTGAATAAAAAAACCACCTCCCGTGACGGGAGGCAAATAGTAATGATTAAACGTCAAATTTTATTCCCTGAGCCAGGGGTAAATCGGTGCTGTAGTTAATGGTGTTTGTCTGACGACGCATATACACTTTCCAGGCATCGGAACCCGACTCACGGCCACCGCCGGTATCTTTTTCACCACCAAAGGCGCCACCAATTTCTGCTCCTGATGTACCCAGGTTGACATTGGCGATACCACAATCGGAACCGGCATATGACAAGAAGGTTTCCGCTTCGCGCATATCCAAAGTAAAACAGGCGGAAGACAAACCCTGCGGCACATCATTCTGAATTTCAATAGCATTCATGATATCGCCTTTGTATTTGATTAAATAAACAATAGGAGCAAAGGTTTCTTCCTGAACAATTTTATAATGATTTTCGGCTTCAGCAATACAGGGAACCACATAATTTCCCGATTCAAAGCCTTCACCCGAAAGCACTTCACCACCAAAGAGCACTTTACCTCCTTCTTCCTGAACCTGTTTAACCGCGTTGACAAACAATTCAACAGCAAAATTGTCAATCAAAGGACCTACCAGGTAGTCTTCATCCAAAGGATTCCCGATACGGGGAACAACATTTTTATAAGCCGCAATAAATTTATCGCGTACTTCATCGTAAACATCTTCGTGAACAATGATACGGCGGGTAGTGGTACAGCGTTGTCCGGCGGTACCCACGGTTCCAAATACGGTTGACATCACCGCCATTTGAATGTCGGCACTGGGCGCGATAATCACCGCATTGTTGCCGCCCAATTCCAGAATGGTTTTTCCCAACCGTTTACCAACAATACCTCCCACACGTTTCCCAACCGCTGTGGAACCCGTTACGGAAAGCAAGCGCACTCTTTTATCGCTCAGGAAATTATCGCCCATCACCTTCGATTTGGCAATCACCAAATTGAAAACACCTTCGGGCACATTATTTTCTTTTAAAACATCACCAATAATTCTTTGGGTGGCAATGGCGGTAAGCGGAGTTTTTGAAGAAGGTTTCCAAACCACCACATCACCGGCCACAATGGCCAAAGCAGTATTCCATGCCCAAACGGCCACCGGAAAATTGTAGGAAGTTACCAGCCCGACAATCCCCAGGGGATGATATTGTTCCGAAAGACGATGGTTGACACGCTCCGATTGCAGGTTGGTTCCATTAATCAAACGCGACTGGCCCACGGCAAAATCACAGATATCAATCATCTCTTGAACTTCACCCAGCCCTTCCTGGTAAATTTTACCCATTTCGAGGGTTACCAAAGCACCCAGGTACTCTTTGTTTTCGCGTAAAGCCAACCCAATTTTACGTACGAGTTCCCCACGAATGGGAGCAGGAACTTTGCGCCACTCTTTAAAAGCTGCTTCCGCTTTGGTAATCACATTTTCGTAATCATCCAAAGTAGCATTGGTCACTTTAGCAATTTCTTTTCCGTCAATGGGAGAAACAGAAACCGTAAGGTCTCCTTTGGTTTCAATCCATTGGGTTCCGGTACTTACACCAGGATTAACCGCTTCAATTCCGAGTTTACTCAGAATCTCACTTCTATCGTGTTTAATACTCATGGTTTTAATTTTAAACGATTCAAAATTTTTAAGCTACAAAGGTAAGAAAACCTCTCTTGTATGGCATAAAACAGCCCACAAATTCAACCGGAAAGGGGCAGATTGGGTAAAACCCTTAGAAGGGCCTCCACGGTTTGAGAAATACATACAAGCCCCGGGATATTATCAAATAACTTCGGCCACCACAAAAGTACTCCCCCCCACAAAAACCAAATCGTTGGGACCGGCATTGTTTTGTGCCGAGCGATAAGCATGCATAACCGAAGGGAAAACGCTCCCATTCAGTCCCTGTTTAAAGGCTTTTTGTTTTAATGCCTCTGCATCCAGGGCGCGGGGAACATCGGCGCGGCAAAAATAATAGGTGGCCTGTTTGGGAAGCAGACGAAGCACTTCATCGTGGTCTTTGTCGGAAACCATGCCCAAAACAAAATGTATCTGGCGGGCATGCATCCTTTGCAACTGGCTTACCACGGCAGTGATTCCGTCTTTGTTATGCCCCGTATCGCAAATGGTAAGCGGGTTGGTTTTTAGCACTTGCCAACGGCCCTCCAGCGCCGTATTATGAATCACATTCTCGAAACCTTCGCGCATGGTTTTCAAGTCGATTTTTA
>CBETNY010000308.1:0-3053 GCA_965537275.1 uncultured bacterium
AAAAGGAACAAAGTCAGGATAGAGAGGGTAAATGTTTTCATGACTAGATTTTTTAAAAATGAAACAAGTCAGCTAATTGCAACATTTATGCCAGAAAAAAAGCCGCTCAAAGCGGCTTTTTTAAAATGATGATTAGTCTAATTCATGAACTACCAACCCCGAACGCAATTTAGGTTCAAACCAGGTAGTTTTCGGCGGCATGATTTTTCCACTGTCGGCAATATTGATCAATTGATCCATACTCACCGGATGCAAGGCAAAAGCCACAGCCATTTCGCCACTGTCCACACGTTTTTTCAATTCACCCAAGCCACGGATTCCACCCACAAAATCAATACGATTATCGGTCCGTAAATCCTTGATGTTCAAAATAGGGTCGAGTACCTCACGGGTCAGAATGGTAACATCCAACACGCCAATGGGATCGTTGTCGTCGAATGTATCTTCTTTGGCTGTAAGCGAATACCATTTCCCATCAAGGTACATGGAAAAATTATGTAACCGTTCAGGCCTGAAAATTTCTTCACCCATTTCTTTCAAATCGAAACTTTGTTTTAATTTATCAAGAAATTCATTCCGGCTTAAGCCATTTAAATCTTTGATCACCCGGTTATAATCGATAATTGTAAGCTGGTTATCCGGAAAATGAACCGCCAAAAAATAATTATACTCCTCATTTCCTGTATGATTGGGATTGGCTTCGCGTTTTTCTTTGCCCACCAAGGCGGCGGCAGCTGTTCGATGGTGCCCGTCGGCCACGTAAGTAGCAGGAAGTTTATCGAATAAGCTGATAAGTGACTGAATGGTGGCTTTATCGCGAATCACCCAGAAATGATGGCCAAAACCATCATCGGCGGTAAAATCGTATTCAGGATCATGATTTTTTACAAAATCGGCTACAATCTGATCAATTTCGGCTACAGCCGGATAAGTAAAGAAAACAGGCTCCATGTTGGCATTCGTAATGCGCACATGTTTCATCCGGTCTTCTTCTTTATCTTTACGTGTCAATTCGTGTTTTTTAATCACATTGTTCAGGTAATCATCCACCGAAGCGCATCCCACCACACCATATTGTGTTTTGCCATTCATGGTTTGCGCATAAATGTACAGATACTCCTCTTCGTCCGGTTTCAGCCAGCCTTCCTTTTTGAAATGTTCAAAATTTTCTTTGGCTTTGTTGTAAACATCCGGGCTATAGTGATCGATATTCTCAGGTAAATCGATTTCCGGTTTGATAATGTGAAGCAATGAATAGGGATTTCCTTTGGCTTCGATGCGTGCTTCCTCCGAATTGAGTACGTCGTAGGGGCGCGAAGCCAATTGTTCGATAATTTCTTTGGGAGGCCTGAGGCCTTTAAATGCTTTTAAAACTGCCATATTTGTCCATTTTTAATATAAAAAAATCCGGCTTGAGAGCAATACTCAAGCCGGGTTAAAACTAGTCTTCGGGGAGATATTCCCCTGATATATTCATATCATGTGGCAGGGGCTCTTCGTTGTAGTTTCTCCTGTTGCCATTGTTGCGGTAACCATTGTTTCCATTGTGGTTATAATTTCCATGTCCGTTGTTGCTCAACGAGCGTTGCAACGAAGAAATTAATGCCCCAATCATCTTTGTCATTTCCATCAGTTGGGTTCGCGATTCATTTTCGTATGCATCACTCATCAGGTTTAAACCATACGCAAGCGTGGTATAAACCATGCATTGGCGAATGGAACTTTTGGCCATTCTCAGGTAATAAATAAATTGCGTTTTGTTACGCGCGGAGCCTTCTGCAATAAAAAGTGAAATGTTGCGGGCAGCATCATTAAAACGGAGGGCCAGTTGCGATTTGTCCGAATCGGGAAACAACATGGTTACATCTTGCAACCAGGTAACATAGTCAAGCGATTTGTGATAAATGCGCAAATCTTCAAATCTAAAGAAAGTAGGTACTCTTTCTTCTCTTTCTTCCATTCTTTCCGTTTTCTCAGTTTGGTTGTACGTCATGATATATATTTTTTTAAAAGTTTTTTTCATTGCCTATAGCAATGACGAGTCCTGCTTATGCATCATTTTTTAAGCAGGGATATTGTTAAATTAAATTAGTTTACTTTATAGGTTGTAATTCCATCATTTAGAAATCCAATAATCTGATTGGCTGCAGCTATGCCTGCATTAATATTGGCTTCGGCGGTTTGCGCACCCATTTTTTTGGGAGTAAAAAAGCAACGGTCACCAAACTTTTCTTCAAGGAGCGACCGATTATCGGGTGCAATGTCCGAAATATAGCGAAAGCCATCATTTTCTTCAAAAATTTTCACCAAATCATCTTCATGAATCACCTCTTTGCGCGCTGTATTGACCAACGTAGCCCCCTTTTTCATTTTCGATAGCAGTGCATAGTTGATCGATTGAATTGTCTGTTTATTTGCCGGAATGTGAAGACTCACAAAATCGCAATTGGCATACATTTCCTCGGCAGTATCGAACACAGTAACACCATCTGCTTCGATGGCTTCTTTGGGAACAAACGGATCAAAAGCAAAGATTTCCATACCGAAACCTTTGGCAATACGGGCAACATTTTTACCCACGTTACCGTAAGCGTGAATACCCAGTTTTTTGCCTTTTAGTTCCGTTCCTGAAGTCCCGTTGAAATGGTTACGCATTTGATAAACCATCATGCCCAATGCCAGCTCGGCAACTGCATTAGAGTTTTGTCCGGGCGTATTCATTACCACAATTCCCTTGGCGCTAGCCGCTTCCAGATTGACATTGTCATAACCGGCGCCGGCACGCACAACGATTTTTAAATTTTTGGCTGCAGCAATTACTTCGGGAGTGATTTTATCACTGCGGATGATCATTGCATCAGCGTCTTGAACAGCTTCAATCAACTCATCCTGGCTATTGTATTTTTCAAAAAAGCGGTATTCATAACCGGCTTTTTTGAGTGTTGCTTCAATTTGTTCTACTGCGGCCTTTGCAAAAGGTTTAACAGTAGCAATAAGTACTTTAGTCATAATTACAACGGTTTATTGAGTGAATTTAAATAAAGAAATTTAGT
>CBETNY010000309.1:0-3045 GCA_965537275.1 uncultured bacterium
GACTTATGCACCGGTCCCACAACTTTCATCACCAAAGGATATCCTGTTTGGGCCGCTAAGCTTGTGATTTCATCAATTTTATCGGTAACAAACTCCCTGGCACGTTCTATGCCGGCGGCATCCAACAATTTACCCACTTGTCCTGGACTTAAATAGCCGGTTTCAGCTTCTTCAATTACCTTTCGGACGGCTTGTGTGTCGATGGCAGGCATTTTGGTTGGTTTCGGCGCGGGAGGAGGGGTTTGACTTACCCTGGCAAGTGCATTGCCCAACATAACTTCGTCGGGAAAATAGACCCTTTTTTCGGCAAAAGCCTGAACCTCTTCCCGTGCCGTTAATACAGAGGGTAAAACCGGGAAAATGGGTTTCTTACTGGTTTTCATTTTCTGGTCGAGCAATTCGTAAACATCAAAGACTTTGAACAGGCCGGGGGTTCCGAAAATGACGACCATGGCGTCAATTTCATCAAACTTGTCGTTTACGGTATCGATAATAAGACCCAGCTGTTCGGCAGTGCCTGTGGCCAGAAAATCTATGGGATTGGCTACCGATGAACCGGGGAATAATTTCTCTTTCAGCGCGTCGGCTTCTTTCCCCTTAATTGCAGGTACCGACAGGCCGCCCTTCGAGAGCTGGTCGGTAAGCATGACTGCGGGCCCGCCGGCATGGGTAATTACAGCAATGTTTTTTCCTTTGAGCTGCGGATGCATAAAAACCGATGCAACACTAATCAGGTCTTCGCGTCCATAGCAGCGGACAATCCCTGCTTTGCGAAATAGCGCGTCGGCCGCTGCATCGGAACCCGCCAAGGCACCGGTATGCGATGAGGCTGCTCTACTCCCTGCTTCCGAAGCTCCTGCCTTGATAGCAGCAATACGGCACCCTTTGCGGATGAGCGAGGTAGCATGTTTGAGCAACAAACCGGGTTTGTCAATTTTTTCGAGATAGAGCAACTTTACCTTGGCATCTTTTTCAGGATCGAAGGTTTCGTCCATGTATTGTAATACCTCTTCTACACCCATCTGGGCTGAATTTCCTACCGAATACACATTGTTGAAAGTGAGTCCTTTGGGTATTCCTGCTTCCATAATGAAGCAAGCCGTTGCTCCGGAACCACTGATAAAATCACATCCGTTTGGATCGAGCTTCGGGATAGGCTGGGTAAATACCCCGTGATATTGCGGTGTTAAAACGCCTACACAATTGGGGCCGATTAATGCGCCGTTTACGCGGTTGACGGCTGATACAATTCTGTCTTCCAGTAATTTTCCTTCATGACTCTCTTCACTGAAACCGGCAGATAAGATGATAAAGGCTTTGGTGTTTTTATGCTGACTAAGGTATTCAACGGTTTCCGGGGTGTATTTTGCTGCAATGGCAAGGATGGCCAAATCGACATCAGGCAAGGATTTGGGGTCGCGAAAACTTTTGATGCCTTGTACTTCGTCCGCTTTTGGATTGATAACATAAAGATGACCTTGAAAGTTTCCGTCAACCAGGTTTTTTAGCACCTTGCCTCCCGGTTTTTGAATATCGTTTGAGGCTCCCACAACCACAATACTTTGCGGATGCGTTAATTGTTTTGTGATCATAAAGCTGTAATTTGTTCAATTGCAAAATTAAGCCTTTCAACGAAGAGACTGGCATTGAGTAAGAATTTAGAATTAATTTATACAGTAAATCGAAGCCGTGTCACCTGTTTGATTTAACCAAGCATGCAAGGTTACAGCAGTTTAAGAAACTTATTCGAGCATGAGCGCAACGGATATGGCCCCGATTCCGGTATGGGTGGCCAGGGCAGGGGTGACAGAGTGTACAAATTCGGGTGGTTTACCGGTAATGGTTTCCAGTCGATGAATAAGCCATTCCACGGTTTCCGGATTTTCTGCATGTGCCAGCGCATACCCCCATATTTTTTTACCATTGATGAAGGAGGCTAGTTCACCAAAGAGGATATTTCTACTCTTTTTACTTGAAACCGGTTTGGCAAAAGGAATCACCAACCCGCTGCTGTTGACTTCCAGGATGGGCTTGATTCGTAAAATTCTTCCAAGAATACCACGGCTGGTGTTTACTCTGCCACTTTTCATGAGATATTTCATGGATTCGGTAGATGCCAGTTGCTTGGTTTTCAATGACCAGGTGGGGAGTAAAGCCACTACCTCATCGTGTGATTTGCCATTTTCCAGGGCGCGTGCTGCGCGAAGTACAATCAATCCTAAAGCAGATGAAAGCTTTTTACTGTTAATGACTTCGATGGTTTTTCCGGTTTGTTCGGAAACTTTTATGGCGGCGTTCAGGCTGTTTTGCCAGGTGCCGCTGAGTTTCGCGCTGAGTTGAATCCCAATAACCGATTCGTAATGGGAGGCCAGATAATTATATCGGTTGTAAAAATCTTTGAATGATGGCTGGGAGGTGGTTGGATATATCTTGCTGGTGTCAAGTTTTTTATAAAATTGATCGGGATGCATGGAGATGCCGTCCAGATAAAAAGTTTCTCCGAAATGAATATTGAGCGGAATAACCTGAATTTGGTATTTCTCGATGAGTGATTTGGGAAGGTCGCAAGCGGAGTCGGTTACCAATGCTGTTTTGTTCAGGGGTTGTGAGGCAATTTCATTTTGCAATACCATATCATCCACTTTCTGGGCAAGAATGGTACCTGTTTTTGAAAGTTTTTCAAACAGTAACCAAGGTGTATCCGTATGGATGTGGATTCTCATTTTGCGATCGGACCCGGCAATAACGGTGGAGTCCCCAAAGCCGGCAAGGATGGAAGTCAGCTTTTCCTTGCTCAGGTTTTCTCCTTTAATCAAGGCTTCGGTACAATATCTAAAAGTGATATTATCGTGATCGATGTGCTCGTCGTTGAACTCAATGACTGCAGATTTTAAGTCGTTGGCATCGAGAACTTCGCCGGTTTTAAAATATTCGGTAATCCCTTCAATAAAATTGACAAATCCCAGGGCGCCGGCATCTACTACTTTGGCTTTCGCCAGTTTATCCATTTTTTTAGTGGTCTGTTTGAGCGATAATTTTGCTGCA
>CBETNY010000310.1:0-3026 GCA_965537275.1 uncultured bacterium
GGGCTGATAAAGGCTTCGTTGATACTTTCCACCTCGCCTGAAACATTAAAATAGTGTTTAAACCCGGTGGGGGTAAGGCTTTGAGTGGTTACGCTAACTTGATAACCCTTACTGGTGTTTTTGTCTTGTTTTTGATTATCCAGTTTTTGCTGAAGGGCATCAATTTTTTTATTCAGGGCAACTACCTGTTTTTGATAGGTGATAATTTGTTGCTCAATGGTGTTGCTTTCCTGGTGACTGCATGACGCCAGGAAGATCATGAATGCAAAGGCCAAGATTATTTTCTTCATTTTATTTATTTTTAATTTTTTCATTATTAATGGATCGGGCTTTGAAAGCCGGTTTTTTTATTGTTTGATTAAATCTAAATGTGCTTTTAAATAGGTTACTCCTTTTTCGCTTAGGATACCATATAAATGGTAAAAAAACATCTCTTCCACAAAATGTTTTGAGTACAACTCCTCGTGGGTGAAAAGGTCTGTACCGGACAGGTTCTCCATTCTGAGTAGTTGAAGCCTTACAATGATGTCTTCATCAATTTCCTTGCGAAACAGGCCTTCCTTTTTTCCTTTTCGAAGATTCTCAAGGCTGGCTTGTTTCATCCGTTGACGCCGGGTATTTACCAGTTCGGTATATATTTCGGGATAGTATTTTTTCAAATCAAATTCAAAGGAAGGGTTGCCTTCTTTCAGCATTTTAAGATAGAATCCGAAAATGCTCAATAACTCCTCAAGGGCATTTTGAGCCTGTTTTTGTGTGTTACAAAACTGTTCTTCTTTTTCGGTAGTAATTTGGTGAATGACCGATTTAACCAGGTCGGTTTTGTCGGTAAAGTGCTCATAAAGTGTTTTTTTGGAGATTCCCAACTGCCGCGATACTTCATCCATGGTGATGCTTTTTATACCATAGGTTCTGTATAGATGGGCAACCTGGTGAATGATATCCAGTTTTTTTTGGTCCATGGTTAGTTGTGTTTACTGATCAGCATTTGAAGGTTCTCGGCCGATTTGAGTAGGTTAAGTTCGGCATTGATAAAGTCGTTTTCGGCCGTTAAAAATTGATTGTGCGTATTGAGCAGGTCCAGGCTCGATGCCGTCCCTTTTTTAAACTTCTCGGTTGTTTTTTTGTAAATTTTTTCTGCAATTTTACGGTTGGTCATTTTGTTGGTGTAAACACTTACCGCATTTTTATAATCATTTTTTGCGGTTTGAACCTGTATGTTCAATTGCGAAGCGGTTTGTTTTTGCAGAACTTCTGCTTTTTCATAAGCCAATTTGGCTTGCTTATATTGCGATAATCGCTGTCCACTCGAAAAAATCGGAATACGCATGGTAACGCCAATCACCGCACTTTGGTACCACTTGTCCGATTCAAAGAAATTCCACACATCGCGCTGGGCTTGGGTTTGATAGTTTAAATTGGCACTAATACTGGGCAGATAGGCCGCTTTGGTTTGTTTTACTTGCAGGGCCATCAGCTGTTTGTTGGTTTGCATGAGTTGATAATCAATGCTTTGACTGAGGTTAAAAGATTGGTCGGTAGATAGTGCCAACCGTTTTTTACGAATGAGCTCCGGTAAATTTTCGGTGAGAACAATCTGATCTTTTTTGTCGAGTCCCAAATAAAATTTTAAAAAGGCCATGGCAATGGACGATTGGTTCTCAAGAAAAGTATGGGAAGCTTTTAAGTTGGCCACCAATAGGTTTAATTGGTCTACCTGGATGTCTTCGGTAAGTCCTTCTTGATAAATATGTTGGGTTTCGAGCGCCATTTTTTTTGTTATCTGCAGGGTGGAATCAACAATTCGAAGGCTCTCTTTTAAAGAAACCACCTGGTAATAGGCGTTGGCTACCTGCTGTTTGACGGATAATTGATCTTTAAAAAAAGCTTTGTCAGCTTGATCGAAGGCTATTTTTGCTGCTTTTAACCCAATCAGATAACGGCCATCAAAGATAAGTTGATTGACCTGTCCCATAAAATTGGCATCGTAACGTTTCCCAAACTGAATGGCCAGGTCTTTTCCGGGTTGTCCGGCCAGGTCACCGGGTAAAATCATCACCGGCCGTGAAACATTGTCGTGGTAATTGATACTGCCGCTGATTTGAGGCAACCCTGCGGCAATTTGTTCATTTACTTTAAGTTTGGCTACCTTTAAATCTTTTCCTGAGTTGATGATGCCGTAATTGTGTTTTAAGGCATAGGCAACCGCCTGGTCGAGGCTGAATTGCCTGGGTTGGGTGGTTTGTGCCTGAAGGCTTCCAACCCCAATGAATAGACTAAGGATAAAAAAATGTATTTTTCTCATCTGTTTTAAATATTTTTATTTTGTTGTATGTGAAGAAATTACAACATTTCTTCACTGACTGAACCGCTTCGCTTTTTCATCAGTTCCTGATAAAAATTCATGTGCGTTTCTTTTTTTTAATTTACTTTTTATGAAATTCGGGGCAAAACTATAAAAAAAATAAACACTGGAAACTATTTATATAAAAAAAGTTTCCAATGTTTACGCAGGTGTTATTGAAATGAGGGTGGTTGGTGTTAAATGATCAATAAATCACCTGTCTCCTTCGGCGTGGGAAGCGAAATAGAGCACTGTTTTAACCGCAATGGAAATATTTTGTAACCAGCTCCATAATTTTTTCTTCGTCCGATTCTATTTCTTTGCGAAGGTTTTCATCGTGAAAATCAGACAGATATTGGGCTACAAAATTGAGTAAATTTTCAGGAAAGACTCCGTATTTCATATATACTTCTTTTTGTTCCAGTAGTTTATGGGCCGATTCGACACAGGAGGCCGGTAGCTGGGTGAGTTTTACCTGGGTTTCTTTGTTTTTATCCTCAAAAATATTGATGTCAACATAGGTTTTTGCTGCCACATCCAGTGCATCCTCCATTTCGAAGCCGTGGCGTGCTGCCACGGTAATTCCGGCAAGCAGCATATACACATCGGCCGAGCCATCAGCGTTTCTGATTTCGATGGTTTGTTTGTCCGAAAAGTCAATTTTGCCACCCGGTTCCTGGGG
>CBETNY010000311.1:0-3018 GCA_965537275.1 uncultured bacterium
TTGGTAGTTAACCATACTTCCAAAAAAGATGAATTATATTCCCTGCATCTTTCATTCAATCAAGTGATTATCATTGTGTTCTATTCAAGATTTTACAGAACCAATGAATCATCTTCCAAATCAACCCCCAATTCCAGCCCCAGGCTTTTGTTGTACATTGCCATGGCTTTCAGGCTCATCCCCATGCTGGAAAATCCGCCATCGTGATAGAGATTTTGCATGGTAACTTTCCGGGTAAGATCCGAAAACAAGGTGACGGCATAATCGGCACAGGCTTCGGCATCCGCATTACCCAAGGGTGACATACGATCGGTAAAATCCATCAAACCGTCAAAACCACGAACACCCGAACCGGCAGTGGTTTTGGTCGGTGATTGAGAGATGGTATTGATACGAACGCGGTGTGCCCGGCCGTAAATATAACCAAAGCTCCGGGCAATGGATTCCAACAGGGCTTTGGCATCAGCCATATCGTTGTACCCATAAAGTACCCGCTGTGCAGCAATGTAAGTCAATGCCAAGACCGAACCCCACTCGTTGATGGCATCCAGTTTAAAGGCAACTTGCAACATTTTGTGAAAAGAGATGGCAGAAATATCCAGGGTTTTCCCGAGATAGTTATAATTCAAATCACTATAAACCCGTTTTTTACGAACATTTAGTGACATGCCTATCGAATGTAAAACGAAATCGACTTTACCCCCCAACACTTCCATGGAGTGTTCAAAAACGTTCATCAAATCGTCAACACTGGTGGCATCGGCAGGAATCACTTCGGCACCGGTTTTTTCAGCCAATTCGTTCAGCTGTCCAAAGCGTAAAGCCGTCGGGGTATTGCTTAAGGTAAACACCGCACCTTCTTCATGCGCTTTTTCGGCAATTTTCCAGGCAATTGAATTGGAATCGAGTGCACCAAAAATAATTCCCTTTTTGCCTTTTAATAAATTATAAGCCATGTTGTGAATTTTAATTTTTAAACAGCGGCAAAGTTAAAAGAAAAAGAAAACCTTCGATAAATTTGAAAAATTTATTTCCAAATGGAAATAAATTGATGGAATTAATCCTCACTCCTCAACACCTATCCATCTAAATTTGCAAGACTACCCAAGGTGTGTGTAATGCAAAAAGTAAAAGGATTATTTTTTCAATAATTCACCGGCTGCCTGACGGGCAGCATCGGTAACCCTTTCATCACTAAGCATTTTAGCAATTTCTTCTTTCCTTTCGGTTTCATTGAGGCGTGCAACAGTCGAGGTTGTCCGTTTTTGGTGATCAATTTTATAGACCCTGAAATGTACATCGGCTTTTGCAGCAATCTGCGGTAAATGCGTAATACTCATCACCTGCAATCTGGCTGCCATCTCTTTTAAAATATTTCCCAGTTTACCACCAATTTCACCCGAAACACCGGCATCAATTTCATCAAAAATAATGGTAGGCAGCACTTTAACCTGATGAACCAGCGATTTAAGGGCCAACATCAACCGGGAAAGCTCACCACCGGAGGCCGATTTGGAAATTTCAGTTAAGGCCCCGCCCCGATTGGCATTAAACAGAAAACGTACATCATCTCTACCGCGTTCTCCAAAGCGATCTAGCGACTCAATCCGCACCTTAAAAACAGCCTCTTTCATCCCCAGTTGATGCAACACCGCTTCAACCGAGCGTTCAAACTCCGGTGCATTTTCCATGCGAACGCCATGCAAACGGTCGGCCAGAAAAGCCAGAGACTGCTCCAGCTTTTTCAGCCTTTCTGCCTCCTCTTTTTCCTGATCGTCCAGCGTTTGAATGGCTTCCAACTGTTGACGATAATCTTCATAAATTCGAACCAAGTCGCTCATATCCACAGCATGATGTTTTTGCTGTAAAGCGTACAGGATATCCAGCCGTTCCTGAACCTGTTGTAATTCAGCGGGGTTGAATTCATCACTGCCGGAGAGCCGTTCAATTTCATCGGCCAAATCGGCCAACTCAATCACGGCACTATCCAGACGAGCGTAAAAGTCTTTAAAATCAGGATGGAATTCGGAAAGCTTGTCAAAAGCATCCCGAAGTCGGCTTAGCTGGTCAATTACAGAAATTTCATCTTCCTTAAGCAAGTTCACTGCCATGGCGGTAGACTGACTTATTTCTTCGGCATGGGTCAACCGCTGCACCTTTTCTTCAAGTAACTTTGCCTCCTCCACATCCAGACGAGCCGCTTCCAACTCATTAAGTTGAAAACGAAGATAATCTTCATCACGCCGTGCCCGGGTATTTTCTTCCTTAATTTTTGCCAACCGTTGTTTGGAAAGCCGGTAGTCTGCGAATAGGCTACGGTATTCACGCAACAACTCCTCCTGGTTCAGGTAGCCATCGTAGAGTTCCAGTTGAAAAAGCACATCATTGAGTAACAGCGTTTGATGTTGCGAATGAATATCCACCAGCTTTTCTCCCAAAGCTTTCATAACCGTAAGGTTTACCGGCGTATCGTTGATAAAAGCCCTCGATTTTCCGGATGGCAGAATCTCACGACGCATCAAGGTATTCTCTTCATAATCGAGGTCGTTATGATCAAAAAACGATTTTAAATCAAGCAGACTCAAATCAAATTCGCCTTCCACCACGCATTTTCTATCCTTATCCATCAACACCGATAAGTCGGCCCGTTTACCGAGAATCAAGGACAGAGCCCCCAGCAAAATCGATTTCCCGGCACCTGTTTCTCCGGTAATCACCGTAAATCCCCGATCGAAATCCAACTCAAGAGACTCAATAAGGGTGTAATTTTTTATGGATAGTTTTGACAGCATAAATAAATACCTGGATTTTTATACCCGACAAATTTAAACAAAAGCACCAATCATTTACCATCGGAGGCATGAGGTATTTTAACACCCATTCAGTCTATCATGTCGGTCATTCTTTCAGATTGTCCATTCTAACCTAAACACCTGGTCAAACGATTCAATCTGTTTAAACCTCATGATTTTGTCACCGTTGGCCGGATTAGATTAACAGTTGGTTATAGATAGGTTT
>CBETNY010000312.1:0-3002 GCA_965537275.1 uncultured bacterium
CACCACGCCTCCCGGTTTAAGCACGCGACACATTTCTCTCAGCCCTTGGGCCAGGTTTTCATAGTTGCGTACACCAAAGGCCACAGTCACTGCATCGAAATACGCATCGTCGAACCGGATAGCTTCCGAATCGCCCACCTGCATCTCAATCAAATGTTCAAGCCCCTTATTTTTTACTTTCACTTTACCGATTTCGAGCATATCGGCGGCAATGTCAATCCCCACAATCCGGCTCACTGGCAGCTTGGCCAGTTCTATGGCCAAATCACCCGTACCGGTTGCCACATCAAGGATTTTTTCAGGATGGATGCTGCCGATGATTTTGCGGACTTTTTTCCGCCACAGCTTATCAATATTGGCCGAAAGTACATGATTGAGTAAATCGTAACGGGGCGCAATGTCGTTGAACATTTGGCGCACCATTTGTTTTTTCCCTTCTTCAGAATTTTGTTTTGTTGTCATAATCAATCCGTCTTTAGCAATTGAAAAGCCTCTTCAAGCAATTTTTGTTTATCAATGGGAACCACCCCTACCTGTTCACACACCAGTCCACCGGCCAAATTGGACAATGTTGCCATTTCAACCGGTCCCCATCGCAAAGCCAGGCATAATGATGCAACACTAATCACCGTATCGCCGGCACCGGAAACATCGGCAATATTTCTTAAGTGGGCAGGAATTAGTTGATGTTGTAAGCTGCCATTTTCTTTCCACAAAACAGCTACCCCATTTTCGGATAAAGTACTTAACACTA
This sequence comes from uncultured bacterium, assembly GCA_965537275.1. Taxonomy (GTDB): domain Bacteria; phylum Bacteroidota; class Bacteroidia; order Bacteroidales; family F082; genus Sulfidibacterium. The sequence continues at coordinate 755 of CBETNY010000312.1, forward strand.
TTTTTACACCCAATTTTTCCATCAACCGGGCCGAAGCTTCTACAATTTCATCCATCGTGTTAAGCGGCCCCACCCAATTCAAGCCTTGTTGCAACTCTTTCAAATTCGGCTTAAACAGACCCACATCATGGTAAGCCATAAAATTTATTTTTTTGGGATCCACCGTTACCGGGATTGCTCTTTTTTTGGCCTCTTCCATCACAAAATCAATCAATTCCGGTGTTATCACGCCCTTGTCATAATCTTGAAAAATAATCACATCGGGTGTATGATGCGACAATAAATCAAGAATTTTTGATTGGAGAAGTTGCCTTACCGCGGGCTCCAGGGCATGGGTAGTTTCATCATCGATGCGCAACATCTGAGTATGGTTTCCCAGCACCCTGAACTTGGTGGTGGTGTGCCGAAAATCACTCTCCACAAGACCCTCTTCGTTCAATCCGGCCTGTTGCATCAGGTTACGCAGAATTTTCCCGTTTTCATCTTTTCCCACCACCGAGCACATAAAAGTTTGCGCCCCCAGGGCTTTCAGGTTAAGCCCCACGTTGGCAGCACCCCCCAAACGATCTTCACGCTTTTGAACCGAAACTACCGGAACCGGCGCCTCCGGTGAAATACGATCGACCTGTCCCCAGATGTACGAGTCGAGCATCACGTCTCCAATCACCATTACTTGAAGCTTTTCAAAACGATTAAAAAATTCCGCTAATTTCTGCTCACTAAACTGCATAGACTTTTATTATTTCAGGTTTTGAAGCGCCTCCCCCATCCGGCGAACAGCCTCACGAATCAATTCGGTGGAGGTGGCATACGAAATCCGCACACAATCGGGATCACCAAAAGCCTCACCGGCAACCATGGCTACCCCGGCTTTGTCGAGCAGGTACATACAAAAATCATAACTGTTTTTAACCACAAAATCCCCATCTTTTTTACCAAAATAATGGCTCACATCCGGAAAAACATAAAAAGCTCCCTGGGGTTTGGTGGTAACAATGCCCGGAATCTCATTCAGCAGGCCCAGCAACATATCACGTCTTTCCTTAAATACGGAAACCATGTGATGTAAATATTCAGAATCCTGGGTGGGGTTTTCGATGGCTGTTAAGGCGGCCATTTGTGAGACACTCCCGGCACCCGAAGTCATTTGCCCCTGCAATTTCACACAGGCCTCTGCCAAACACAGGGGTGCCGCAATATAACCGATGCGCCATCCGGTCATGGCATACCCTTTGGAGACACCATTTACCACAACCACCTGCTCTTTTACCTCTTTAAAGGAGGCTATGCTCACATGTTTACCGGAAAAGTTAATGTGCTCATAAATTTCGTCCGATACAATCAACACATCAGGATATTTTTTCAACACCTCCACCAGGGCACCCATCTCATCATGGCTATACACGGTTCCGGTAGGATTGGAAGGCGAATTAAACAAAAAGACCTTTGTTTTTTCATTGATGGCAGCTTCGAGCTGGGCAGCACTTATTTTAAAATCATTTTTAATGTCGGTTTTTACTATCCGCACTTTTCCTCCGGCCAGCTTAACAATATCGGCATAGGAAACCCAATACGGAGAAGGGATAATCACCTCATCACCGGGATCGAGCACCGACATAAAGACATTGGCCAACGACTGCTTGGCACCATTGGAAACCACAATTTGACCGGGGTCATAATCGAGCTGATTATCACGTTTTAACTTATGGGCAATGGCCTTTCGTAAAGTAGCAAATCCGGCCACAGGCGTATAATGCGTATAATTTTCATCAATGGCTTTTTTTGCGGCGGCTTTCACCGGTTCGGGCGTATCAAAATCCGGTTCACCGATACTTAAGGCAATAATGTCACGACCTTGAGCCATCAGTTCACGACTGCGGCGGGTCATTTCCAAAGTAGCTGATTCTGAAATACTTTGAATTCGTTTTGAGAGTATATCTGTATTCACCTGTCCATATTTTAATAGAATCGCAAAGATAATAATTCCATTCAATTCAATAGGTTAAACAACAATTGAATTTTATACCCCAATCAAATGATTAGCAAATCAAAAATATGTTGTTATTTTGTATAAAATTCTGAAGGAAATACCATGGATATTTTATTTTGTTCACTCTTATCTGCCGTCATTATCATCTTGGTCTACTGGACAATTCGTTCATTCCACCGGCAAACACAACAGCAAATTAATGCGATTGTGGAAAAGTTACCCCATCCATCGGAGACGACAGCCACCACTTCAACCAAC
>CBETNY010000313.1:0-3002 GCA_965537275.1 uncultured bacterium
CTGTGGCTATTGTTGTTAAATCCTTTCAGGATTTATCCCGGCACATCAAAATAAGAATTAGCGGCTCATTCATTACAACGGGTTCATCTCCCCATTGTTAAACCGAACACAGGAAAGCCATCAGGTTCGGCAAGGCAGAAAACAACCTCTTAAAAAACACCGGCCAACACCAACGACCTGAAAATCAACACTACACCAAAGATAACCATCGCTACGCCCGCTATTTTATTGATGAGAATAAGGAATTTATCGGTGATGTATTGTTTAATTCGCGAAGCCAGAAAAACCTTGGTAACATCCGAGAGGAACACCACCGACAAGGTGCCGGCAAAGAAAAAGATGATGTCGGAAGTGGTATCCATAAAAGGAGCCGCCACACCCAGCACCACCGTAGGCCAAAAAAGCCAGACAAACGGGTTGGCAATATTGAGCAAAAAGCCCTTCAGCAGGTAAGTAATGGCATGGGGTTCCGCCACATTCACCGACGTATTGTCACCGGGATCGACGGTTTTATGCTGATAGGTCAGCACCCCGAAAATAATCAATACAAAGCCTCCCGCCACGCCCAGGAATTGGTGTTTGTGCATGTTATCCATGATGGCGTGAGCCCCCACAATGGAGAGACTGACCACTGTGAGATCATTCAGAAAAACACCCAACGCCAGTATAAACCCTTTCTGAAACCCCCGGTGAATGCCGGTTTGAATCAAAGCGAAAAACGCCGGACCAAATCCAAACAGCAACGCAAGGCTCAAGCCCAATAGTATACCTTCAAGTAAAGGATGCATCCGTTAAACTATTTTGAAAGGTTTTGGGCAAGAAAATTTTTCCATTCGGTGATGCGTTCATTTTTCAACACCCTCGGAAATTTATTGGCACTGCCCGTTTTGCCTTTCATTTCCATATATTTCAAAAATAAATTGGGAGGCAACACCTCCACAAAAACTTCGCGAATGGCTTCAAGGCGCTCCACGCGATAATCATCATTTAAATCTTTTAAATACTGATCGATTTTTTGTGCTGCCAGCTTAGGGTCAAGTGCATTGTCGGTTCCAATATACCACTGATGTGCAAACATGTTTTGATAGCGAAAAGCCATCACCGTAAATTCTTTAATTTCAATATTCAGCTCATTTTGAAGTAATTCGATGGCACGATTCATATTTTCCTGTGAAAGATGCTCGCCCACCACACTCAAAAAATGCTTGGTACGACCTGTAATTTGAATTTCGGCATACTGCTTATTGGTAATTTTAATGGTATCTCCAATCAGGTAACGCCAGGCACCGGCATTGGTTGACATCAGCAAGGCATACTCTTTATTCTCCTCGGCTTCAGCCAAATTAAAGACTTGTGGATGCTCTTTTAAATTGCCATCTTCATCAAAATTATCTTCGTTAAAGGGGACAAATTCAAAATAAATTCCATTATCCGTAATCAAATCCATTCCCCCGCCAATGCGATTTTGAAACGCCACATAGCCTTCCGAAGCCAGATACGATTCGTTGTACATCACCTTTTTGGCAAACAGTTTTTCAAAACTCTTTTCGTAAGGTTTAAACGAAACGCCGCTATGAACGTACACACCCAGGTTGGGCCAAATATCATGAATGGTTTCTAACTGGTAATGTTCAATGATTTTCTCCATCAAAATCTGCACCCACGCCGGCACCCCGACAATCACTCCGATATCCCATCCGGGTGCTTTTTTCACCATTTCGGCCAATTTGGTATCCCAATCGGTGGTTTTTGAGATGCGCTTGCCCGGTTTGTAAAAATGCTGAAACCAGAAGGGAATATTGGCTGCCGTGATGCCCGATAAGTCACCTTCGTAATAGGTTCCGTTGTATTGAAGGTGCGTGCTGCCGCCAATCATTAACATCCCTTTTTTATAAAAATCCAACGGAAAATCATAGCGCACCATCGAAACCACCTGACGTACCGAGGCCCTTTTAATGCCACGCAGCATATCGGCCGTAACGGGAATGTATTTACTTGAAGCTTCCGAAGTTCCTGAACTCAGGGCAAAATATTTTACCTTTCCGGGCCAGCTGACGTAAGGTTCGCCATTGAGCGAACGATACCACCACCGTTTATACATTTTTGAATAATCGTGCACCGGAACATTCTGACGAAAGGCCTCCCCGATATTTTTTGACGACAGGATTTGGCCAAATTGATAGTGTTCGCCGAAAGCCGTAAACTGCGCTTTGCGCAAAAGTTTCACCAGTTGTTTTTCCTGTGCTTTTACAGGATTCACCCACTGCTGCTTAAGTTCTACCGGCTTGTTCCGTAAGGCATAAGCACTCTTTATCAAACTTCCTAAAAGTGGCATAAATTCATTTTTATTTATTGCAAAGATAGGAATAATTGGAAGTAGCAACCACCCGACGGCCCGGTGGCCACTTCCCTGTATGCGACTAATTCCTATTTTGATGCGCTGATGATAGTTATTAACTTTGTCGAAATCCCGAAGGGATTTATTCCAGCGCATCAAAATAAGAATTAGCCAAATAAATAAAAGACCCCGCAATAAAATGTTTGCTTTTTAATAATTTTTCTATCTTTGCAGCCCTAAAAAGTTCCAAACTCCACGCCCGGATGGCGGAATTGGTAGACGCGCTGGTCTCAAAAACCAGTGAGGTAACACTCGTGCCGGTTCGACCCCGGCTCCGGGTACAAAAAATGAAAAACCGTAATTGATATTCAATCTGTTACGGTTTTTTTCTTGCGGGTTTGCCCCACCATTGCACCACCCATATGCCGTACCGCTTTCGTTTCAAAAGTCATTTCGTATGAAAAATGCAAAATAAACCCAACAACATCAGTCCTTGAGAGGATGGCCCCCCTTGGTTTTGCCTCTTGCCGGGAACCCTAAACCACAGCGTAATTTAAAAGGATTAAACCATGATCTCTTCATTTTGTGTTTATCTTTGGAGTGAAGTTATTTAAAGTTAAAAGTCAGTGGACCAAAGAAAAATGCTAAAAATCAGACAATAAAT
>CBETNY010000314.1:0-2992 GCA_965537275.1 uncultured bacterium
CCGGGATAACGTACCCATTCAATTTTAGGATGGCTTTCAAGGTAATGGGCTACCTTTTGTGCATTTTCCTGTGCCCGCTCAATGCGAATGGCCAACGTTTTCAGTCCGCGACGGGTAAGCCAAGCCTGATGCGGATCCATATTGAATCCCACATTTTTCATGATATAGCTTATCTGATCGTGGAGGGTTTTGGTTTTGGAAATAACTGCCCCGCCTACAATATCGGCGTGCCCGTTGATGAATTTTGTCATGGAATGCAATACAATATCAGCACCCAGATCAAGCGGACGCTGTATATAAGGGCTGCAAAAGGTATTATCGACACATACCAGGATATTATGCTTGTGCGCCAATTCGGCTGCCGCAGCGATGTCGGTAATGCCAATGGTAGGATTGGCAGGCGTTTCGAGATAAAGCAATTTTGTATTGGGCCGGATGGCTTTTTCAAAATTCTCAAGATGCGTACAATCGACGTAGGTACTTTCGACTCCCAACCTGGGGTATAAGTTTTCCATGATGCTTCGTGAAGGGCCATACACCGAATTGTGGCTGATCATATGGTCACCCGAGCCAAGCAAGGCCAGATAGACATTGTTCACTGCCGCCATGCCCGAAGAGGTAACCACGGCTGCATAGCCGTTTTCGAGCTCCGCCAGGGTGTTCTCAAGATCGTCAATGGTGGGATTACCCAACCGGGTATAAATATAGCCATCCTCCTCACCGGAGAAACAGCGGGCACCGTGATCGGCACTTTTAAAACGAAAAGTTGAAGTTTGATAGATGGGTGTTACCGCACTTCCCAGGGCATCCTCCACCCCACCCGAATGGATGAGCTTTGAATTAAAACCGACATCTTTTGTATTCATAATGAGAAATTTTAGATTATAAAATGATTAATGGCTACAATAATTTTGTCCGTATTTCAGATCGCCATTGACAAAGTCGAGCGCCAGATTTGCCGCTTCGTCAACCGCCACACCCACATACACGTCCATACCAAAATGATTTAAAATTTCGATAGCTTTCGGACCGATGCCGCCCACAATTAAGTGGGTTACCTTTTCGGCACCCAACCAACGCGGAATGGTTCCTTCGGCATGCGGAGGAGGTTCCTTACGGTATTCTTTTACAATTTTATTTCCTTCTATTTCATAAAAAGCAAATTCGCGACTGTGTCCAAAATGTTCAGATAATCGACCGTTCATTAACGGCATGGCTAATTTTTTCATCATACAACTATTTTTTTCTTTTTTTTAATATGGATTGATAATGTTCAGAATCTTCTTTAATCATGCGGATATTGCAATGGGGGCACAACAGGCTGTTGCAAGGCACTCCGGGTTGGTGTTTGATTTTAAAATCGCAATGGGGACAAATGCAAAAGCCTTGCGGCCCCGACCCTGCCCGGCCGTGTCGTCCAAATCCCCTGCCACGACCATGTTCAGTATTGCGCACTTCAAAATCGTGCTGTAGCGGCGTTAGTAAGCTGGCTTCGCATACAGGACATTTCAACCGGTCCCCGGTGCTTTTATCCAGCTTGAAAACACTTCCGCAATTACCACAGCGATACCAGTTTTCGTCAAATTCAACTTCGCCACCCTGAATAACAATGCGTTTATTCTCTACGAAAGCAAGGGCTATTTTTTTGCGTGCCTGGTCGTAAATTCTTGTAAAAGTAGGACGTGAAACACCCAACCGCTTTGAAGCCTGCAACTGGGTTAAATGCTCATAATCGGCCAATTTCATGGCCTCATACTCTTCAAAATGCATCACCACCACTTCATCAGGATTAAAATCGCCCCCCTCAGGCATAAAACCTGAAACAAAGGGAGGCTCACTCATCTTACGTCTTCTTTTCGGCCTGGGTGACATGCGTTTCTTTAATTTGAGCACAAATATATTGAACATTTGTTCAACATCCCAAAAAGGGAGCTTCAAATACTCATCAAAATCCTGTAATTTTGTTTGTGCTTATGAAACGAAAAATATTCATTACGGGAGCCAGTGGCTTTTTGGGAACCAGGCTGACCCAATATTTGATGCATCAAACCGATTGGCACCTTCTCATCCAGGTGCGACAGAAAAGGCCTTCCTTTCCTTCCGATTGGCAAAAACGCCTGCAAATTTTTCAGGCCGATTTAAAACAACCTGAAGATTTTGAAGACATTATCCGTCAACACCGGCCCGACACCATCGTGCATCTGGCAGCCATCGCCCGCTTTGATGAGGGCCAGGCCAAACCGGAAGAAACCCTTCAGACCAATTTTTTTGCCGGCATACGGCTTGCACAGGCGGCTTCTCAACACAAAGTCAGGAAACTGATTTTCACCTCTTCTGATTTGGCCCGCCATGCCAAATCGGTGGTCGGAATCAGCAAACTTTTGTTTGAAAACTACCTTCTGATGTTCAATCCTCCCTCATTGGCTACCATGGCCCTGCGCTTGCCCAATATCTATAACAGTCCCTCCACCGTTTTTGAAATCTTCAAACGTCAGATTGCCAACAACCAACCCTTAACCATCACCGATGCAAGAATGGCCAGACGATTTCTGACCATTGATGAGAGTTGTGCTTTTTTGCATCAACTGATTCTTGAAGGAAAAAAGCAATCGGTGTATGCCATTGACCAAAAGCCACTGTTTATCAAAGATTTGGCAGCTGAAATGATTCAACAGTCGGGAAAAGATTTACACATTGAATACATTGGGGCCAAACCCGGCGAAAAACTCTACGAAGACACCTATGGTCCTCAGGAAATTGCAGAACATGTCAACAAAAAATTGGTCAGGCTCCACCGCCGGCTCCCCGCTCAGGATGAAATCGATCCGCTTTGCCGCCTTCTGCCCGTAAATGCAGCGCAAATTGAACAAATAAAAACCGTGTTTCGGGAAATACAATCCTAAAAATTAACCGAAAATGATGGATGGCACGAGTCCCTTCGCTTTTGGCTAGGCTTCAGACTCGCGCTAAAGGAAGTTTACATCATCGGATT
>CBETNY010000315.1:0-2988 GCA_965537275.1 uncultured bacterium
TTCGGCCCGGTGAAACCGTTCATAAAAATCAGTTTTCAAAAATTCTATTCTTAAAAAAACAACTTCATTAAAAAGGTTCTCATAAAACCAAAGAGAGCCACCATTTTTTGCTATCTTGCAGCCATAAATTTTTGAACTATGAAACCAACTTTATTAATATTGGCTGCCGGTATCGGAAGCCGTTACGGGGGTGTAAAACAGATGGATCAGATCGGGCCTTCGGGAGAAAGCATCATCGATTATTCAATTTTTGATGCCATTCGTGCCGGATTTGGGAAGGTGGTCTTTGTTATCAACCCCAAAATTGAACAAGAGTTTAAGGCCATTTATGAACAACGGCTGAAAGGTAAAATTGAGACCGCTTACGTATTGCAGGAAATCAGCAATATTCCCGATGGCTTACAGGTCAATCCCGAGCGTGTAAAACCCTGGGGAACCGGTCATGCCGTTTTGGTTGCCAAACACCTGATTAACGAACCTTTTGCAGTAATCAATGCCGACGATTTTTATGGGGCACAAGCCTTTCAGGTGCTGGGCGACTATTTGAAAAACCTTAAAAATACCGACACCCAATATGCCATGGTTGGTTATTTACTCAAAAATACTTTATCTGAAAATGGAAGTGTTTCAAGGGGTGTATGCCAGGTGAAAGAGCATTTGTTGGCCGACGTGGTGGAGCGGACCGCCATCGTACGAACCCCAAAAGGCATTGTGTACGAAGAAGACGGGAAACAAATTGAAATTGAAGAAAATGCATTGGTTTCCATGAATTTCTGGGGCTTTAGCCCCCGGTATTTTGAACAGTCGGAAGCCTATTTTAAAACTTTTATTCAGGAGCATGCCAATGAACTCAAAGCCGAATTTTATATTCCCTTTGTAGTGAACCAATTAATCAAGGAGAAAAAAGCTTCGGTGAAAGTTCTCGAAAGTCATGACAAATGGTTTGGGGTAACTTACCAAGCCGACAAGGCTGTAACCATTCATCAGGTCAAAGAATTTGTGAAAGCGGGAAAATATCCTGCCAATTTATGGGGATAGCCTGTCCAATTTCTTTTAAATGATTTCAACCGCCGGGTGTGTTACCTCCGGCGGGTTAAAATGGAAAAAAATTTACAACCATGAATGTACAAATAAATTTAGCCGAAGTCAAAAAAGATATCCCTGAAAAGGTTTGTCTCGTAGCCGTATCGAAAACCAAACCGGTTGAAATGATTCAGCAAGCCTATCAGGCAGGCCAACGGCATTTTGGCGAAAATAAAGCCCAGGAATTAGCGTACAAATACCCACAGCTTCCCAAAGACATCAAATGGCATTTTATCGGACATTTGCAAACCAATAAAGTTAAATACATTGCTCCTTTTGTCCATTTAATCCATGCCGTGGACAGCCTGAAACTTTTAAAAGAAATCAACAAGCAGGCCATCAAAAACGAACGCACCATCGACTGCCTGTTTGAATTTCACATTGCCCGCGAAGAGAGTAAATTCGGCCTTAAAATGGCTGATGCAGAGGCTATTTTGAATTCAGACGAATGGAAACAACTGCATAATATTCGCCTTTGCGGTGTGATGGGGATGGCTACTTATACCGATGACAAAGAACAAATTGCCGGCGAGTTTCATCAGCTCAAGACCTATTTCGATTACCTGAAACAACATTACTTTGCCCGGGATGAAGCCTTCAAAGAAATCAGCATGGGCATGTCGGGCGATTATCGTATTGCCATCGAACAAGGCTCGACCATGGTTCGGGTAGGATCAAAAATATTTGGAGCACGAAACTGACGGGTGTTTTTGTTTACACTTGCAATGCAAGGCATAAAAACACCGGGCCAAAAAAGGATTAATTTCGAATGAGGCCATAAAGGAGCTCGATTTCCTGTGGCCATAAATCTACATTGGGCGTTTCCAAAATCATCGGGATGTCCTCAAACCGGCTGTCGTTCATCAAACGGTCGAACAAATCAATTCCTATAAATCCCTTTCCGATACTGTCGTGCCGGTCAACCCGGGTAGCCAGCTCCTTTTTTGAATCGTTCAGATGCATGCCTTTCAGGTATTGAAATCCGACAATGGCTTCAAAATCAGCAAAAGTTTGGTTATAGCCCGATTCCGTTTTTAAATCATAACCGGCCGTAAAGGCATGACAAGTATCGATACACACACCAATTCTGCTTTTATCTTCCACGCGATCAATGATATACGCCAAGTGTTCAAAACGATACCCCAGGTTTGATCCTTGTCCGGCAGTATTTTCAAGAACTGCCGTGACCCCTCTGGTTTGATCAAGACATTGGTTTATGGATTCGGCAATGGTTTGCAAACACACCTCCTCCTCTACCTTTCTCAAATGCGATCCCGGATGAAAATTGAGCCGGTCCAATCCCAACTGTTCACACCGTCTCAATTCATCCAAAAAGGCCGTGCGCGATTTTTCCAAAGCCACAGGATCAGGATGTCCCAAATTAATCAAATAACTGTCGTGCGGTAAAATCTGGTGAGGTTGATAACCATATTTTTCGCAATTTGCCTTAAACTGGTCAATATTTTTTGAAGTCAACGGTTTCGAAACCCATTGACGCTGGTTTTTGGTAAACAAGGCAAAGGCTTTGGCCCCAATGGCATGTGCATTTACCGGGGCATTTTCAACCACTGACGTGCGCACCTATATATTTCATTTTTCTGTTTTTATTATCCTATTATTATCTATTACTTGCCGTCTTCCGATCTTCTTCAAATGTTTCAACAACAAGTGACCTTATTTTCAATTCTTTACCCTGGATAATCTCGTGAAAAAGGCTGTTGCATTTCGGACAGGCATCGTAAACCTGCTGAATTTCAAAAACATGGTTACAATCGGCACATCTTGCTTTGGCCGGCACCTTATCTACAATAATTTCAGCATTTTCGAGAAGCGTACCGCGTACGGCCGCTTCCAGGGCTGTATCCAATGCATAGAACTCTATTCCGGCCATTGTTCCTATTTCCA
>CBETNY010000316.1:0-2984 GCA_965537275.1 uncultured bacterium
CTTATACTATTTAATCCCGTTTCGGGTAAAATTAAGCGTTATTTTTACACTCCCGGTGATACAAATTGTATTAGTAGCAACAGTATAAAATGTATTGCAAAAGATAAAAAAGGAAATTTGTGGATTGGAACCAACGGTGGCGGCCTGAATAAATTTGACCCAAACACCAATAAATTTACCTGGTTTACTTCTCAAAGCGGCCTACCCAACGACGTGATCTATGGTATCCTGCAAGATGATCAGGGCAACTTGTGGCTGAGTACCAACAACGGTTTGTCAAAATTCAACCCCCAGCGGCAATCGTTTAAGAACTATGATAACAAAGACGGTCTTCAAAGCAATGAATTTAATACAGGTGCCTATTTTAAAGCCAGTAATGGTAAACTGTTTTTTGGTGGAATAAAAGGGGTAACTTCTTTTATTCCGGATAGATTGAAGAATAGCACCTATAATCCGCCAGTGGTATTAACTCAATTTAATTTGTTTAATAAACCTGTTCCTCTTTCCCGCTTTTTGAATGAACAGGGTGCCATAACATTAAACTATAAGGATAATATTTTTGCCTTTCGGTTTGCTTCACTGGATTACACCAATCCCTTAAAAAACAAATATGCGTACCGATTAAAAGGGTTTCAGAACAAATGGATTTATACAAATGCTATGCATCGCACAGCCACTTTTACAAATATCGATCCGGGCACCTATGTGTTTCAGGTGAAAGGTACCAATGCTGATGGAGTTTGGAGTCGAAATATTCTTTCCGTCCCGGTGGTCATTGTTCCTCCATTTTGGCGCACCCCCTGGTTTAAAATGACCCTTATTTTGATTCTGGCATTTTTACTGTTTTGGTTTTACCGCAGACGTATCAATAACCTCGAAGCCCAAAAAAAACGAAAGGAAAAATTTACTCAACAGTTGCTGGAGTCGCAGGAAAACGAACGGATCCGGATTGCTAAAGAGCTTCATGATGCCGTGGGACAGGATTTGCTGATAATAAAAAATCTCAGCTCGTTAGCGATACAAAACAAAGGAAAAGATAACAAGGATCATTATTTGAATGATATTTCTGAAAAATCTCAAAATACCATTGATGAAATCCGGCAGATTTCCAGAAACCTCAGACCTTATTTAATCGACCGGCTGGGATTGACCAAGGCCATCGAAGCGATGGTCCAGGATTTGGACAAAGCCAGCAATATCGATTTTCGTTTTCATTCTTCGAACATCGATCATTGTTTCCCGGAAAGAGATAGAATACTAATTTACAGAATTATACAGGAATGTGTAAACAATATCCTGAAACATTCCGGGGCGGAAGAGGCTGTTATTACACTGGTTATAGAAAAAAATCTGCTTACCATTACCATCAAAGACGACGGAATCGGTATGGGTGAAAGCGATGAAAAATCCTTTGCCCGGAAATTCGGCTTCGGGTTATCGGGAATTATGGAGCGGGTTAGAATTTTAAATGGTAAATTTGACCTGAAATCATCTTCCGGAAACGGAACAAAAATGTACATTTCAATTCCAATTAGTCATGAAAAATCTGGTAAAAATATTGATTGCTGATGATCATCCGGTTTTCAGAAAAGGCCTTAAAGACTTGTTGGAAGAATCTTCCCGGGAATTTTTGGTGGACGAAGCCCAAAACGGGGAACAGGCCCTGGCCATGATGAACAAACAGTTTTATGACGTGGCTGTTTTTGATATTGACATGCCGTTGCTTAACGGATTGGATGCCGCAAAGGAGAGTAAAAAATTGCAGCTTGATACCAAGATTATCATACTAACCATGTACAAAGACGAACATCTTTTTAATCAGGCTATTGACGCAGGAGCGAAGGGTTTTGTCCTGAAAGAAAATACGGTTACGGAAATTAAAAATACCATCCGGACAGTTTTAGACGGACATTATTACATCTGTCCCGCAATTTCCGAATTCTTGTTGAACCGGGAGCAAAAAATTACAGAAAAAAAGGAAAAGCAGGCCGATATAAAAATGCTGACACCCTCTGAAAAAAAGATTCTAAAATTGATTTCCGAAAGCAAAACCAGCAGCGAAATTGCCGAACAATTGTACATAAGTGTTAAAACAGTTGAGAAACACCGGCTTAATATTTGCGATAAACTGAATATCCACGGCCCCCATTCTTTAATTAAATATGCTTTCGAAAACAAGGACTTACTTCCTCCTTCTGGTTGAACCGGATAAAAACGATTGAACTACTTTAAGCCACCTCAAACAATATTGACCGTTTTAAACTTTCGACTTATCAATTAATCCTTCCAACAACTTAAAATCTAAGGGTTTTTACTACCATTTAATAGCAAATACAGGTATTTACATTGCCCGGTTTCCGTACTAAATTTGAGCCTAATCTAAAATACCTGCAATGGTTTTCCTTGTTGCCGACGATAATGCTGCTGTCAGGAAGATGATAAAAGGGATACTGGCTGCTCCGCAAAATTCTTTCATTGAGTGTTGCAACGGAAAGGAAGCCGTTAATAATTATGCCCGTTACAAACCTGACTGGGTGATTATGGATATTGAAATGAAGCCTCTTGACGGCATTGCTGCCACCCGCCAAATTATTCAAAAATTTCCCAAAGCAAACATCGTAATACTCTCACAATATAACGATGCTCATTTAAAGAAAGCCGCACTGGAAGCGAAGGCTAAATATTATTTTTTGAAAGAAGACATGACCCGGCTGGCCGGTTTTTTTGAAGACAAATTCGTGAAATAAACTTGTAAACAACATTACTATAAAAATGAAAAAAAATGAAAAAATTTACCCTGATGCTGGTATGCCTCGCATGGCTCCTTCCTTTTTCCGTCCAGGCGCAAACAGCAACGCAACCTTCGGGCAGCGGTACCGCTACAGACCCGTATCAAATTGCAAACCTCAATAACCTTTACTGGATTAGTCTTAACAATTCATCCTGGAACAGTTATTTTATCCAGACGTTTGATATTGATGCTT
>CBETNY010000317.1:0-2983 GCA_965537275.1 uncultured bacterium
CATCCACAAGATCGTAATCTTTACCGTTGCGGCTGCCTGCTTCCATGGGTCCCCCCGAAACGAAAACGGTTGGTATGTTTAGCCGCATGGCCGCCATCATCATTCCCGGTGTAATTTTGTCGCAATTGCTGATACAAATCATGGCATCGGCCTGATGGGCATTGCATACATATTCAACACTGTCGGCAATCAGGTCGCGCGAGGGCAGCGAGTAGAGCATGCCATCGTGCCCCATGGCAATGCCGTCATCTATTGCAATGGTGTTGAATTCGGCGGCAAAACAGCCTTCGGCTTCAATAAGGGTCTTGATTTTTTGCCCGACATCATGCAAATGAACATGGCCCGGTACAAATTGAGAAAATGAATTCACAATGGCAATCACCGGTTTCCCGAAATGAGATTCCTGCATGCCGTTGGCGCGCCACAAGCTTCTTGCTCCGGCCATGTTCCTGCCTTCGGTGGTACGTTGGCTTCTTAGTGTTCGTTTCATCTGTTTGTGATTTTATTTTCGATGGATTTGATGCCTGACTTCTTCGTTAATGCTTTTTGTATGGATAAAAAAAACTCCCCGAGATTCGGAGAGTTTTTGTAATTCATATATATATACGATCTCTCCTCTAACAGCTGTTAACAATTAGAATGACAATAGAGACCAGAATAATCGAAAAAATGTGTTTCATTTTTCTTTATGATTTGATGGGGTAAAAGTAGAAAGATTATTGAAAAACAAAACTTTTTTGATATTTTTTTTCAATCTTTCAACTGTGCTGTGTCCCATATATCTAAGTAAATTATTTATAAACAATACGTTACGATGCTTGATAAATAATTGATTTTTGCGACTGTTGTATGTGAATCATTTGATATGCAATCGTTTGCGACGCATTTTTAATGACGCACATTGCGGGGTGAAAATTAAAAATAGGGTTTACAAAGGCTTCACAAAACACCGCCGGCGTTTGTGCTGGATGTGGTCAAAATTTTTCCAGTTGGCAATCACATTGTGGTTGGTTTCGATGTTTCCGGTGGTTTCGATCACCTGGATACCATCTTTCATCATTTGATTTTGAATTTCAGCATAAAGGATGACCGCAACCCCTTTTTTGTCGTATTCGGGTTTTACACCTCCTAAAAAGAAATCGAGTACCTGCGGATGTTTCATGGCCTTCATAAGGTGATAAAAACCAAAGGGAAAGAGTTTTCCATTGGCTTTTTGCATGGCTTCCGACAGGGAGGGTACCGCAATCATAAAGCCTACGGGTTCATCGCCATCTTTTACCATCCGCACATAGCGTGGATTAATCATTTTAAAATACTTTTGGGCATACATCTTTGTCATCCGTTCGGGGATGCTAACCACATAAGGTAAGTGCGCAAAAGCCTGGTTTAGAATTTCGAATAGCGGCTTTACATAGGGGATAATCTCTTTGTTGTTCTGAAAATCAATAACCTGCAAGCCAAAGCGCTTTTTAATAATTTCGGAACCCCGTATGGCTTTGTTAATGGCTTTTTCGCCCAATTGTAGTCTGAATTCAAGCCAATCAGTTTCCTTTTTGAAGCCATAGGCTTCGAGGTATTTTTTATAATAAGGCAGATGATATACCGAAGCTACCGAGGCCAGGTAATCAAAGCCCTCAATCAGCAGTCCTTGATTATCCAAATTGGTAAACCCCAACGGACCGTGAATGATTTCCATTTTCCGGTCTTTGAGCCACTGTGAGGCGGTGTCCATGAGCCGCCTGAAAACCTCCGGATCATCAAAAAATTCAAGTCGCGAAAAACGCCCCAGCTTTTGGTTCATTTTTTCGTTGTATTTGTGGTTGATGATGGCGCTGATTCGACCTACAACTTTTCCGTTTTTATAGGCTACCCAATAAGCCGTATCACAAAAATCCATGGCCGGATTGTGTGCGGCATCAAACAAATGCATTTCGTCCGCTTTGATGGGCGGAACCCAGTAGGCATTGCCTTTGTAAATGCTAAAAGGTAAATCGACAAAATCTTTTTTTTGCTTTTTGCTTTGAACCTGTTGAATCTGTATGGTTGATGGCATCTTTGTTTTTTTTGAGTGACAAACCTAATGAAATTTCACGTTTTTTTTAGAGCGATTGTGAAATTCAGCTGATTTTTGTGGATAAAATGGCTGATTGTCCGGCAACCCAGCCCGTTGAATAAGCAATTTGAAGATTGTAACCTCCGGTTTCGGCATCCAAATCAATCATTTCTCCGGCAAAATATAAGCCTTTTATCTTTTTCGATTCCATCGTTTTCGGTGAAATTTCTTTTGTGGGTATTCCGCCAGAGGTAATAATGGCTTCCTTAAACGACCGATGTCCGGAAATGAGAAAGGTCATGTTTTTAAGCAGATTGCGAATCTTTTTTCGTTCTTTTGATGATACCTGATGCGCCGGTTTGTCAGGATCGATTTGTAAAAGGTCGATGAATACGGGAATCATGGAGGCCGGCAGCCAATTCCGAAACAAATTCCCCATCTTTTTCTTCCCCTGTTCATTCAGATCACGAATCAGTCGATTATCCAGTTTTTGTTCGTCCAATGCAGGTTTCAGGTCGATCGATATTTCTACTTTGTGTTTCTTTTGCAGTTCGGTGACGATAATTCTGCTTAAGGTTAAAATAATAGGTCCCGACAAACCAAAGTGTGTAAATAACATTTCACCGAAATCATCACCCACTTTCTTTCCATTGGACCAAACCGTGGCTTTTACATTTTTCAAATTGAGTCCTTGCAGACGCCGGGCTGTATCGCCGGCTGTTTCTATGGGAACCAGGGCGGGGTTTAAGGGCTGCAAAGTATGACCTGTTTGCCTTAGCAGGCCAAAACCTTCGCCATTGGAACCGGTTGCCGGATACGATTTTCCACCAATGGCCATTATTACATGGTTGGTAGGAAGTACATGGCCATTGGCTTGTACTCCTTTTATTTGTTTTTCTTCGATGAGTATTTTCTCCACTTTTTGGCCGT
>CBETNY010000318.1:0-2977 GCA_965537275.1 uncultured bacterium
CAACAGAGGAACCAATAAATTTTCATCCATCAAAACGACGGCTGTCTTTACACTTTCCATTTGGGGATTTGCGAACCATTGCCGTAATTGCCGGGCAGCATACTTCACCTGGCCCATGTTTTTACCGGTTTCGATAATTTCAATATCTTTTTCGCCTTCGAGCAATCCATTTCCCACCCATGAAACCGAATCGATTTTAAAGGTCTTCAGGGCTTCACGCAGAAACCGTCCGGCCTCCAGCGATTCTCCCTTTCCGGCATCCAGATAATAATGGTCAGCGTCCACAAAGTAATCCACCGTAAACTGCTGTTTTAGCCATTGAACAACGGTTTTTTCTGCGGGCGTCAGGGCATTAAATCCCACAAATAAAAAATGTTTCCAGTCAAAAGACAACTCGCCGTTAATGGCTTTTTCAGCAGCCCGGCGATAGGCCATTCCTTTGTAAGCACTATCCGCTTCAAGCAATCTTTTTTGCAGCAGTTGGTAATAATCCAAAAGCGAATGAAAAAAGTCGAGGTATTGCTTTTGCAGCGTGGTAAACGGTTTCCCGTCGAGGTTCCATTTTTCCATCGCCTTGGCCTGACTCAGCTCGCGAAACAGGGAAGAAACATCGGCCATATAAAAATCCACCTCATTGAAATCATTCAACATGAGGGGGGCCCAGCCCAGGAAGTCATCGAGACTGCGCGCGTTTTCTTTTTCAATCTGTTGGTGCACCTCAAACAAATGCAGATGCACCGACAGTGGGTCCAGCAAGTTCAACCCCGAAAATTGAACCATCATCTCATCAATGGTCATCATATCGGGCAGCCATAAATCATGCTCCAGTTTGTTTGCCAAATGGTTTTTCAAAAAAACCACTGACCGGTTATTGGGCAAAACAACCGCCGTATGCAGTAAAGATGATTCCTCTATTTTAAGAATTTCATCGGCAATTTTTTCAAGAAAAGGGATTTCCTGGCTCATGCAAATCAGTTTTATACCCGGAATGAACCGGTCACCAAATTTAAAAAAAATTTCAGGTTGACCTAATCCTGATTTGACTTTATGGCAACCGTCTTACGGGCTGCATAAATACATGTTATTCAAGATGTTAGGCTACACCGGAGCCCTTGCAATGAACACAATCGACCATCCGCAGCAACGAAATGAGCATCCGGCAATTTTCAGAATGATTATTGATACAGAAAACGTTTAATACTTTGCTTGGGTGTTTTTTCAAACGGGTCGGGATGGACAATAATTTTTGATATGGCCATGTATGCGGGGAAATGAGCATTTAGCTCTTTTCGATAAAATTCTAATTTCTCTTCCACCTCTTTTTGCGTCATACCCATTGATTTAATGGCATCTTCATCAGGAAACACCAATGCCACCAAGCGTTCGTCACGTTTTACAACCAATGATTCAGCCACACAAGCGCGGTTGTTAATCACCGACTCAATCTCTTCCGGATAAATATTTTGTCCCGAAGGTCCCAAAATCATGCTTTTGCTACGTCCTTTAATAAAAATAAATCCTTCGTTATCAATCAATCCCAGATCGCCCGAATGCAGCCATCCTTCTTTATCGATGGCCAAATCGGTGGCTTCTTTATTTTTATAATAACCCGTCATGACATTTTCGCCGCGCATTAAAATTTCACCCACCTCATGCTCCGGGTCATTGGAATCGATTTTCACCTCCAGGCTATCCACGGCAATGCCACACGAACCCACCTTGGCTTTTTTTGCAGGCGCATACGACACCAACGGACCGCATTCGGTCATCCCATATCCAACCGTAATGGGAAATCCGATTTTCCGGAAAAACAATTCAATTTCTTCGCTTAAAGCCGCTCCGCCAACAACCACTTCCACAAAATTCCCACCAAACGCTTTACTTACTCCTGCCAGCACTTTTTTATAAATCAATTTATTCAACAACGGAGTTTTGAGTAGCCAGTTTAAGGGAGCTTTCCTGATTTCAGGCAGAATTTTCTTTTTATAGATTTTCTCAATCACAAGGGGTACCGATAAAATCAAGCGCGGCTTAATTTCTTCAAAAGCTTTGGTAATAATGGCCGGACTGGGGGTTTTGGTCAAAAATGTAATATGACAACCCAGTGAAAAGGGAAATAAAAATTCAAAGGCCAAACCATAAGCATGTGCCAACGGGAGGAAAGAGACAATTTTATCTTCCGGTTTTAAAGGCATATGTGCACGGGCAAAGCGGACATTGGCCGCCAAACTGTTGTGCAACAACATCACCCCTTTTGAGAAACCGGTAGTTCCTGATGTATAACTAATTTCGGCCAGCTGATCGTTGGCAATGGAAGGCAATTCAAAATGAGCGGCATCCAATCCGTGAGGAAATTTCTGATCAAGCAGGCCATTAAGCGAATGAATTACTTCATCCAAATGATCGGTACGCGAATAGAGCGGCATAAGCTGCTCCAATCCAAAAACAAATTTCAAATCAATCATTTGATCTATATCAAGCGTACTCCAAATAGAGGAGGATGCAAACAGAAGTTTTGATTCGGAATGGTTGACAATGTAATGAACATCCTTGGGTAAGAAATCCGGCAAAATAGGCACTACCACAGCACCATAAGTGATGGTCGCCAGATACGCAACACCCCAGTGAGTCGAATTCTTTCCAATCAGGGCAATCTTATCCCCTTTTTTTAATCCGGTTTTCTCAAAAGCAATGTGAAACTTGGCAATGGCTTCCGCAACCTCTTTAAAAAGTAAGGTTTTTCCATTATAATCAGATAAAGCAGGTTTATCCCAATTCTCTTTAATGGCTGTATTAAAATAGCCTACAAGATTTTCTTTGATCATGACCTTTTCCTTTAATTGAATTTGTTTTTGGAACAGCAAAAGTATAAAATATATTAAAGGTAATGAGATTTCACTTTTGGCATGACGGAATCTCGTAAAAACATCGATGTTTTGTCAAGATAAAAAAGACTTTACGACCCTTTTTCCCAGCC
>CBETNY010000319.1:0-2977 GCA_965537275.1 uncultured bacterium
ACAAGTCTTCCTGATAAAGAATTGATCCAACTGTTTAAAACCTTCTACCATAACAAACCTTTTACGGTGGTGAGCGATTCCCCAATTCATTTAAAACAGGTGGTCAATACCAATTATTGTTTAATTCATGTTGAAAAACATGAAAGCAAAGCTTTTATCACCACAGCCATCGACAATTTATTGAAAGGGGCTGCCGGTCAGGCGGTTGAAAATATGAACCTGATGTTTGGCTTTGAACAGCAAGCCGGCTTAAATTTTAAACCGAACTATTTTTAACCGAATAAAAGCGGTAGTCAAGCGATTAAACAAAACGCATATTCATCGATTATAAACTTATAAACACGAAAAAATGGATGCTAAACTAAAAATCGGCATTATCGGAACCGGAAATCTGGGTCTGGCCATCATTAAAGGATTATTGGCCTCGGCCATTAGCAATCAAATTGAAATTGTGGCCAGCAAACGGAAGCCATTTAAAGAACCTCCCGTCAAATCATCCAATTTACGCTTTACAACCGACAACCACCTGGTCGTTCAACACTCGGATGTAATCATCTTGTCGGTACAGCCCAACCAATATCCGAAAATTGTTGACCAAATCAAAGAGTTGTTGAATGGCCAGATTATTATTTCAACCATTACAGGATTGACCATCAAGCAATTGAATGACTCGTTGGGAAAAAACAATAAAATCATTCGTGCCATGCCTAATACGGCCATCGCGGTAAGCCAGTCGATGACCTGTTTAAGCACCAACGGCGACGAACAAGGTTTGGAAACAGCACAATATCTTTTCAACCATTTGGGAAAAACTTTGGTCATTGAAGATGAGTTGATGCAGGCCGCCACAGTGTTAGGAGCAAGCGGCATCGCCTTTTGGTTGCGCCTGATTCGTGCCACTACACAAGGAGGAATCCAGATGGGATTTGATGCACACGAGGCGCAATACATTGCTGTGCAAACGTCGCTGGGGGCGGCAAGTATTTTGGCATCCCGCGCGCAGGCTCATCCGGAAGGTGAAATTGATAAAGTAACCACGCCGAAAGGTTGCACCATCAAAGGGCTTAACCAAATGGAACATCATGGCTTGAGTTCGGCATTAATTCATGGTCTGTTGTCGTCGTACGAGATGATTTCCCACATAAAAAATGATATCGAATGATGAAACTTTTTGATGTATACCCGCGCTTTGAAGTACAGATTGAACGGGCAAAAGGAAGCTACTTGTGGGATGACCATGGTCGTAAATATCTCGATTTTTACGGCGGCCACGGGGTGATTTCCATCGGGCATTCGCATCCCTTATTTGTGGAACGTTTGAACCAACAGCTAAGAAAGCTGGTATTTTATTCAAATTCCATCAAACTTCCCATTCAGGAAATGCTGGCCGAAAAGCTTTCGGAAGTGAGCGGCTACGACGATTACTCATTATTTTTGTGCAATTCGGGTAGCGAAGCAAATGAAAATGCCTTGAAGTTGGCTTCCTTTGAATCGGGAAAGAAAAAAGTGATTGCTTTCAAAGGCAGTTTTCATGGACGAACGGCTGCCTCACTCAATGTGACCGATAATCCAGCATTGTCGGCACCACTTAACCTGGATAATTTTCCGGTTGTATATATTGAGCTGAATAATGAAGCACAACTCATCGAAGCATTGCAATCTAAAGATGTTTGTGCAGTGATTGTCGAAGGAATTCAAGGGGTAGGGGGGTTGGATGCTCCGACGGTTTCATTTTTGCAAATGCTTTCGCGTGAAACCAAAAAACACGGGGTTTTCCTTATTTTGGATGAAATCCAAAGTGGATATGGCCGAAGCGGAAAGTTTTTTGCTCATCAATATGCCGGAATCAAACCTGATTTAGTCACCATTGCCAAGGGGATGGGAAATGGCTTTCCGATAGCAGGCGTCCTAATCTCTCCGGAAATAAAAGCAGAATTCGGCTTGTTGGGAACCACTTTTGGTGGTAATCCATTGGCTTGTGCTGCTGGGATGGCTGTACTGGAAGTCATGAAAAACGAGTCACTGATGCAAAAGGCCAGTGAAGTGGGAGCCTATCTGAAGCAAGGCCTGAAGCAAATTCCTAAAATTAAGAAAATCAAAGGAAAAGGATTGATGTTGGGAGTTGAATTTGATTTTCCCATCAAGCAGTTGCGTAAAGATTTGGTGTACAATCATCAGGTATTTACAGGCGCCTCTTCCAATACCCGGCTATTGCGTATTTTGCCACCATTGGTCATTAGCCCCGCTGAAGCGGATTTGTTTTTAAATAGTCTTCAATTAGCACTTAGTACGTAAATCTTCTTTTAAAATCATCGAAGAACAGCGAAATACGGAAATGGTTTGTTGGTCCGTAAACAAATAGAGATTAGATAATTATGAATCAAGCAAATGAACAGTAACAAAATGAAAAATGGCAACCGCGAAAAACTTCAAATCATCAAAATAGGAGGGGCGCTCATTGATGATGAAGCCAAACTAACCAAGGCCCTAAAAGCATTTGCCGCCATCAACGGGAAAAAGATTCTTGTCCACGGAGGAGGAAAACTGGCTACCGAAATCAGTGGAAAATTGGGTATTAAGAGCAAAATGTACCACGGTCGCCGCATAACTACCCGGGATGAGTTAGCTGTTGTTACCATGGTATATGCTGGACTAATAAACAAACAGATTGTTGCCCGATTACAGGCTTTAGGCTGCAATGCCCTGGGGTTAACCGGTGCCGATGCTAATGTGATTGAATGTGATAAAAGACCCGTTGGAGAAATTGATTATGGTTTTGCCGGTGACATTCGTAAAGTCAATCACAAAGAAATTGAGCTGCTGATGAATAACGGACGGGTACCTGTCTTTTGTGCCATTACACATAACCTCAAAGGCCAGCTGTTGAACACCAATGCCGATACCATTTCATCGGAAGTTGCCATT
This sequence comes from uncultured bacterium, assembly GCA_965537275.1. GTDB lineage: Bacteria > Bacteroidota > Bacteroidia > Bacteroidales > F082 > Sulfidibacterium. Next base: position 2,926 of record CBETNY010000319.1, read on the forward strand.
GCCCTGAGTGAGCAATATTGCACCGAACTGGTCTTTTGTTTTGACAAACCGG
>CBETNY010000320.1:0-2970 GCA_965537275.1 uncultured bacterium
CCCTTGGCCACTGCAAATCGAAAAATTGCCTCCCGGACATCATGCTCCGGGTCAGCCCGCAACAACCATTCACCATCATTCTTTTGCTCACAGGAAATCAGGTGTGGAATTTCATCAAACAGATGTGCCGGGATACTTTCTTTAATCAAAAGTCTGAATTGTTTACCCTGATGCAGGGGTCGGTCGAGCGGTTCGTCAGCAACCAGTTTTCCCTGGTTTAATATGACCACCCTATCGCAGATGGCTTCCACCTCTTGCATGATATGAGTTGACAAAACAATGGTTTTTTTCTTGCCCAAATCGGCAATTAACCGGCGAATTTCAATCAATTGGTTGGGATCGAGCCCGGTGGTAGGCTCATCCAAAATCAAAATATCCGGGTCGTGAACCAAAGCTTGTGCAAGTCCGACCCGCTGCTGGTATCCTTTGGACAAATTTCCAATAAGTTTATGTTGCTCCCTGTCGAGTCCGGTTTGCTTTACTACCTGATCGATACGTTTGTCTACATCGCTGTTATTTTCGTACATTTTTAGCACATCACTCAGATATTCACGCACATACATTTCGGGATACAAGGGATTGTTTTCAGGCAAATAACCCACCCTTTTCTTCATTTCTTTCAGATGGGCGTCCAGCCTTTGACCATACATCAACACCTGCCCCGAAGTCGGCATCATCAGCCCCACCATTATTTTCATCAAGGTAGATTTTCCCGCGCCATTGGGCCCCAGCAGGCCAAGGACTCCTCCCCCTTCAATTATCAAATGGATTTCATCAAGGGCTTTCTGCGTTCCATAATATTTTGTGAGCCCTTTGATTTCTATTACTGACATGCTTTTAAATTTCAACAATACTTAACTGCTTTTTATGCAACGTAAAAAAGGAATCATTATTGGATTACCTGCTCCGTTTTACATGCCCCTCCGAAATAAATGGGAACTTTTCCATCAGAACCCTTCGTCCTCCTTGGGTAAATGCTCAACCAAAACGGCTCTCACCTCTTCAAGCAATGCCTTGCTTCGTTTTAAAGTGTTTATTACTTGTAGTTTATCGAGTGATTGCCGATCGTAATGTTTTTTAAAATATTCGCGAACACCCTGAAGGGTCATCCCCTTTTCTTTGATCAAGTGGTAAACAATAGCCAACCGATCCACATCCTTACGGGTATATCGACGTGTGCCTTTGGCGCTTTTATTGGGCTTAATAAAATCGAACTCCTGCTCCCAATATCGAATCAGCGAGGGTTTGACTTGAAACCGCCGGGCTACTTCACCAATCTTGTAATAAATTTTTTGTGCCATAACAGTTCCGTTTTTTATGATTCGACACCTGGAAAACCCGTAATGCGACCAACATATCCAATGGAATCGGTATTTAGCCGATTAATCCATCGATTGGGTAGGAATCTTCGAAAGCTCCAACATTTTTGAATACTCATCCGGGGTAAGGTCGTTGAAGAAGTAGTAAATGGGATTGATGGGATGGTTATTTTTTCTTACTTCATAATGCAAGTGGGGGGCGGTAGATTTTCCTGTATTTCCCACCAAGCCAATCACCTGACCTCTTTTTACCCGTTGTCCTTTTTTTACTTTAAAAGCACTTAGATGGGCATACAAAGTAGTATAACCAAAACCATGATCCACTCTAATTTCATTGCCATAACCTCTCATCGATCGTCGTACCTGAATCACCCTTCCATCGCCTGTCACATGTACCGGAGTCCCTTTTGGAGCAGAAAAATCAATGCCCTCATGAAACTTTTTCACCTTGTACATCGGATCAATACGATATCCAAAATAAGAGGAGATACGTTTGAGTTGAATATTTCGTACCGGTTGGATGGCCGGAATACTGGCCAACATTTTTTCCTTGTTGCGGGCCATGGCAAATACTTCGTCAAACGACTTTGACTGGACATACACCTCACTGGTCAGTCGGTCCAATTTTTGTGCCGTTTCAATAAGCAGTTTAGAGGCATCCATTCCTTCAAGGTTAGCGTAACGGTCAACCCCGCCAATCCCTGCCTGCCTAATAGATTTCGGAACGGGTTCGGCCTCAAAAATCACGCGATAGATATTGTCATCACGATCGCTCAGTTCGTCCATTAACTTTTGCATATTATTTAAGCGGTCGTTCATCATTTGAAATTGCAACTTATAAGTAGCAATCTCACGCTTCATCATAAGCTCCTTGGGCGAATCGAAATAGGTAGTAAACAAAAAAAACAATACTGCACCTAAGGCCAGTGCCGACAGCAAAAACATGAAAAACCTGGATATTTTTTGCCCCGCACTCAGCTTAATTTCTTCGTACGAAAGCGTCTTTTCATTAAAAAAATATTTGGTTTTAGCCATTTTTGCAAGGTTGTTGAAATGCAAAATTAATAAAATGACGTAAATTTGCAATCTTAAAATTTTTTAATTTCAACATCAGGTTGTTAACTATTGAGTATGAAATCAGCAGACATTAGAAATACTTTTCTTGAATTTTTTAAATCCAAACAACATAAAATCGTAGCGGGCGCCCCCATTGTGGTGAAAGATGATCCCAGCCTTATGTTTATCAATGCCGGGATGAACCAATTTAAGGATCTTTTTTTGGGCAATGCTCCCATCAAATATTCCCGTGTAGCCGATACGCAAAAATGTTTGCGTGTTTCGGGAAAACACAACGATTTGGAAGAGGTGGGGCACGATACCTATCACCACACCATGTTTGAAATGTTGGGGAATTGGTCGTTTGGCGATTATTTTAAAGAAGAAGCCATTGCCTGGGCGTGGGAGTTGCTGACCGATGTATTTAAAATTGATCCCCAACGGCTGTATGTCACTGTGTTTGGTGGTGACGATGGAGATAAGCTTGACGAAGATACCGAAGCCCGAAATTTCTGGAAAAAACATATCGATGAAGACCGAATTTTAAATGGATCAAAAAAGGATAATTTCTGGGAAATGGGTGAAACAGGCCCAT
>CBETNY010000321.1:0-2950 GCA_965537275.1 uncultured bacterium
TTTTTCGGTGAAAAAGATAAACATCATGGTAATCAATAAAAAATGAGAACAAAAGTCATTATCGGATTTGTGTTTGCCGGAATTCTGTTTTGGTCGTCCTGCCAACCAAGGGAGGTTCAACCTGTTGAAGAATACCATCCAACCCCCTACAACATTGAAATTCCCTTTGGGTTTCCCAACAAACTGAATATTCCCGACGATAACCCCATGACGGTGGAGGGAGTTACACTGGGAAGGTATTTATTTTACGATGGACGCCTTTCGGGACGTACCGATCCCGATTCGATGATGTCGTGCAGCAGCTGTCATATTCAAAAAAATTCGTTCGAAGCCGGTCAGGACAACCCGCGATTTCCGGGAGGTTTTGTTCATGGCATCAGGGGCATCCAAACCCACCATGTGATGCTCCCCATGATCAATTTGGTATGGAATTTTAATGGTTATGGTTGGAATGGATCATTGTATCCAACCAATCCGGACGCCAACATGCGCAACCTGGAAGATATGGTTCGTTTGGCAGTTACGTCCCCTGTCGAAATTGATGGCGACACCACGCGTGTCAAACAGCTCTTTCAGAGCATTCCGGGATATCCCGAACTTTTCTTCAAAGCTTTTGGAAGCAAAACCGTTACCTTTAAAAACATTGAAAAAGCCATTGCCCAATTTATCCGGACCCTTATATCGTCCCATTCAAAATTTGACGATTATATGCAGGGCAAAACGCAACTTTCGCAATCGGAGCTGCATGGATATGTGCTTTTTACCACCGAACAGGGAGCCGACTGTTTTCACTGTCATGGTGGCTTTGGAAATCCGTTGTTTACCACCAATTTATTTTACAACAACGGACTGGATACCCTTTTTAATGACCCTGCCGATCGTTTTTCCATAACAGGCGACCCCATGGATCATGGTGCTTACAAAGCGTCCACCCTTAGAAATATTGAGCTAACCGGCCCTTACATGCGAGACGGACGTTTTAAAACACTGGAGGAGGTTATCGATTTCTATTCATCGGGATTGCACGACTCAAAGTATGTTGATCCGTTAATGCACCACATCAATGATGGCGGCGTGATGCTTACCCCGCAAGAGAAATCCGATTTAATTGATTTTATCAAAACCTTGCGGGACGATGATTTCCTCAATAATCCGGACTTTGCCAAACCCGACCGGTTTCCGGATGAAAAATAATAATTTGATTTTTTTTGTTTGGATTTCTGGCTTATTTTTACAAATCAAAAGAAAACAATGTCCGAAAGAATAAAATTACCTCTTATTGTTAACCTCACCCTGGCATTTTTGTTTGTCTGGTTAAGTTATCACATGCTTACCGAATTTAGAAACTACTTGTACCCCCTGACATTAGGCGGCCTTTTTGCCTATTTGCTATACCCCATGGCCAATTTTTTCGAGCAAAAACGTATCCCCCGGATTTTGGCAAACATCCTTAGCATCCTCATTGGAATTTCAACGGTAAGTGCCGTCGGGTTTTTTCTATACAAACAACTGGGGTTGTTTTTAAAAGATTTACCCGAATTACAAAACACAGCCATTCACAACATTAACATTATTTTTGCTAATATTACAGATACCACAGGGGTTCAAACCCCCGAACTGAAAGAACAGGTTAAACTCCTGGCAAGTAATCTGCTAAACCTAAACAATTTCAATTTTAAGAACACTTTCAACACCACTTTTCAAACCCTCTTTACCTTTGGGATTATGCCGGTTTATGTTTTCTTTCTCCTTTTTTACCGGAATAAGTTTAAAGATTTTATGCTCATGATGGTGAGCAATAAAAAGCATGCCGTTACCGTAAGAATCATTGAAGAAGTGAACCAGGTAAGTATCCATTACATGACCGGGGTATTTAAGGTGGTCGGGATTTTAATCATACTGAACAGTACCGGATTTTTAATCATTGGATTAAATCACGCTTTGCTGCTGGGGTTGCTGGCCGCCCTAATGAATTTCATCCCCTATTACGGAACCATCATCGGATACTTTTTTCCGATGTTTATTGCCATCTTTACCATGAATTCGCCCTCCTATGCCGTGTTGGTATTCCTTCAATTTATTGTGGTGCAATTCACCGAAAACAACATTCTGACGCCCAACATTGTTGGTGCACACGTGAATATCAATCCCTTTATGATTATTTTATCAATTACTTTGGGAGGATTTATTTGGGGGCTTCCGGGGATGTTTATTGCCGTGCCGGTAGTGGCTATTATCAGGGTAATGGGTGAAAATATCCCGGGTTTGGAACCGGTAGGATATTTATTGGGATCGTCAGGTGCCGAAGAGCACAACGTAACCATGGAAAAATTGGGAAGATTTATCAAACGTTTTACAAAAAAAATTATAAAATGATACGACATATTGTAATGGTAAAGCTAAAAACTTTACCCCGGCCGGAAGAAGAAAAACAGCAACTTAAACAGATGTTGGAGGGGTTGATGGGCCCGGTAGAAAGCCTTAAAAAAATGGAAGTGGGTTTAAATATCAGCCCTCAATCGCGGGCCTACGATTTGGTTTTAACCGCCGACTTTGAGGATTTGGAAGGCTTACAAGCCTATCGTGAACATCCCGAACATGTGAAAATATTGAACCGGCTTAAAGAAGTTGCCGATAAAACGGCAGCAGTGGATTATTTGATTTCTTAATAACAGGCATTAAAAAAGCCTGACGGAAAAATTCAGTCAGGCTTTTTTCATTTTACAGCGTATTTATTCGCTGACCTCTACAAGAACTTCATCACTCTGCCACAAACCGTGTTTGGTACAAAAAGCTTGTGCAGTCAATTTCATATTTCTGGTGGGCACAATGTGAAAATCTACTTCCACATGACCGTCTTGGTTACCCAAGGCACCCGGTGTAAAATGTGTCTGAGCCAACATGTTTTCACCATTCCACAACTGAACCCATGCAATGTAATGGTCAAAAT
>CBETNY010000322.1:0-2943 GCA_965537275.1 uncultured bacterium
GCTGGACAAAATGGAACCGGGTAAGAAACATTGTGGAAAAAGATAAAGCATGCGTACCCGTTCTTAAGGAAAACCTCTATTTGTTCAACAATCTTCCCATTCCACGACCCGATAGCTATCAAGCTAAGATGAATCAAACCTTCAACGTGTCGGCCGACAGCGGCCTCCTGAACAACGATATTGACTTTGACGGAGATTATTTGAGCGCTTTTGTAAATTCCTATCCGCAGCACGGAGACCTGTTTGCATACGTAGACGGATCTTTTAGCTATTATCCTGATCCCGATTTTCAAGGGGTTGATCATTTCTCCTATTTTGATTATGACGGCATGGGGCTTTCTGACACCACATCGGTTTTTATTAATGTTCTCATTACAGGTATTGAGAATGAAAAGGCAAGTTTTTTCAAGATGTACCCCAATCCGGCATTCCATCATCTACATTTGCATGTGGTGGCTTCTTCAGGAAATATCCCATTCAATATTACAAACATGAATGGCACCAAGGTAATTGAATCCAAATTCTCAGCACCTGATGATAATATTGATGTTTCATCGTTAACCCCCGGGATATATATTATTCAATTTCAGTATAATAACATGCTATATCAACGCAAATTGGTTATCCAAAAACGTGAATAATGAAACCAACTTTAAATTAAACTAAATCTTTTTGACGATGCGATTTAACTTACGCCGTATATTATTTGTCCTGTTCATTTTGATCATACTAATGCCTGTCTTTTTGTGGCTATTTTGGTTAATCAGCCCACGGCAAACTTTGAATATCCTTATTGTGGATAAAACGGTTCTTACCCAAAAGGCTAATGAGCACCGAGCCTTTAACTGGTTTTTGAAAAACCGGAAATTTGTCAAACCCAATCGTCATTTCTATATCATCGCAAAGGATTATAAAGGATTTTTTCCTGAAGACAGCAATAAGTATCAAATACATGATTTGAAACGATACTCCGATGTAATGCTGGATAGCCTGGCCGACACTTTAGACATGGCTTATTTTACCGATACGTACGGCATTTATTATAATGAATGGTATCGCGACAGCCTCCAATCAGAACATTCGCCATTGATATATGGCGGACTGGATAAACAAGATGTTGGATTGATTAAACGGCTGAAAAAGCAAAATAAATTACTCTTGACTGAGTTTAACTTTTTTGCAAGTCCCACTCAAAATAGCATTCGCAAGAAAGCTGAAAAAATATTAAACATTCAATGGAGCGGTTGGACAGCCCGGTATTTCGATGTTTTGGACACGCTCAAAAACCACGAATTACCCCATTGGGTAACACGACTTTACAAAGAACAACATCAAGGACAATGGCCATTTAAAAAATCAGGAATTGTTTTTGTGCACTCCTCGTCCCAAATAGAAATTTTAGAAAAAGACAAAGATTTACGACATCCGCAACCCATTATTTATGCCAATCAAACCGGGCAGGATGATTATCATATGCCGGCTAAGATTGATTATCCGTATTGGATAGACATCACCTTTAATAAAAGCGATAGCAATGAATTGTTGGCCCATTACGAGATTGATGCGACAAAACGGGGGGACTCCATTTTACGCAGGGCCGGCATCCCGATTCGTTTTCCGGCGGTTATAGCAGCCAAGAATCGGCGGTTTTTCTACTTTTGCGGCGATTATGCCGACAACAACGTGGGGGGTATTTCGGTTTATTTCAAATATGCCGATTGGTTTAAGCGTCATCTTTTAAAAGAAAAAGGCGAATCAAACAGAAATGCTTTTTATTGGAATTTTTATGTGCCCATGATGGATATCATCATACACGATTATACAACAACCTTGAAAAAGGAAGTCTCAGAATAAAATAATCAGGCGGAATCGCGCTCCGCTTCTTTCGTCGTTTGTGGTGAAAACCCTTTGCGTTGCATTTTTCCCCAGCCTGATTTCTTCTTGATAAAGTAATCCCAGTTTCCCTTTAATGCCCACCAAACTCCCATGGGTTGAAAAATAATGGGTTCTAACCAAGCAGTAAAAAAGAGTTTGAGAATATCCCGCTTTTTCTCATATCGATGAAAGGTAAATTCCTCAAACAAAATAGCATAGGTTGAAAAGGCAATAGCAAAAGCATATACTGCAGTAAAAAGGATGAGAAAACTATTCCAGTTAGGAGATCCCAAGATGGCAATAAGAATAAAGTATGAAATACCCAACAACTCAATAAGGGGAGCCAGCCATTCAAAGAAAAACCAGAAAGGATAACTCAACATGCCCATAAGCCCATACCGGGGATTAAAAAATATCTTTTTATGAATCAAGAGCGTGTCAATGGTTCCACGGGCCCAACGGTTTCGCTGTCGCCCTAAGATTCCGACTTCTTCCGGTGCTTCGGTCCACAACAAAGGATCGGGAACATAGGCAACCTTATATTTCCGATTGTTTTCTTCCATATATCGCCTCATCCTGACGACTAATTCCATGTCTTCGCCCACCGTTTTTGCATAATAACCGCCACAGGCAATCACGATATCTTTATTAAACATGCCAATAGCCCCCGAAATAAGCAGTAACCCATTCAACTTACTCCATGCCATACGGCCCATTAAAAAGGCACGGGTATATTCCAGAACCTGAAAACGGGCAAGCAAATTTTCGGGTACATTCACCTTTATTATCTGTCCCCCTTCAATATCACACGAATTGGCAATACGCACCACACCCCCGGTAGCAATCACCTTTTTGTCGGTTTCATCCAATAATGGTTTGGCCAATTTTAACAATGCATCCGATTCAACAATAGAGTCCACATCAATGGCAACAAAATAGTCATTTTGAGCAATATTGATTCCGGCATTCAGAGCATCGGCTTTTCCCCCGTTCACTTTATCCACCACCAGCAGATTGGCAAATGATTTGTTTCGTGATTTATAAACGCCTCTTATTTCTTTACAATCA
>CBETNY010000323.1:0-2936 GCA_965537275.1 uncultured bacterium
ATTCCCTTTTTACGGCTTAAAATTAGACAATTTTTTCATTGTTTGGTACTAAAAACAGGTAAAAACAGTAGGTTTCTGCCAGAAATTTGTCCAAAATTGAGGATTGGGGCACCCAACTATTCAATTGCCCCCCATCCGTTGAGGAGGTTTGTATTGTATGAAACAGCTTAACTAGAGGGCGAGACTGCATACGGCAAACAAAAAAGGCTCTGCAAGATTTGCAAAGCCTTTTTTGTTTGTGGAGCATATCGGAATCGAACCGATGACCTCTTGACTGCCAGTCAAACGCTCTAGCCAACTGAGCTAATGCCCCAACGAGGGGGCAAAAATAAAAAATTATTGAATTAAAAAACTATCTTTACCATTAAAAAAAACAATGAAGCGTCTTTTTGTGGCTATTCGGGTCGAACCGGATCAAAAATTCACAACAACCTATAGGGCTTTTCGTCAACCGCTGGCGTTGGATCACATCAAATGGGTAGAGCCACAAAACATGCACCTTACCCTCAAATTTCTGGGCAAAACCCCTGACGAACAAATCACGCCACTGCATGCCGCCCTGCTGGATGTTGCTTCGCGCCACACCGGCTTTGACTTGAATTTCACAAAAACCGGAATCTTCGGTAGTTCGTATCGTCCGCGTGTTATCTGGCTGGGTGATGAAACATCTCAACCCATCAGGCTGCTGGGTGAAGACTTGCTTAACACCCTGGACTTAGCCGGATTTGCGCGCGACCGGCAAAACTTTGTTCCGCACCTCACCCTGGGTCGTATCAAAAAAATTAACAGCAAAAAACACTTCCAAAAAACACTTTCTGAATTCAGAACCGCTTTCTCGCTCCATGTTCGTGCAAAAAATTTTGTCCTTTTCCAAAGTATTTTAACGCCCCGGGGGCCGGAATATCATGTGATAAAGACCTACCCATTGCTTCCTTCTCCCGGAAATTAAAATTTCAACCGTTTGCATCCCATCCACCCACGCATGCCCCATTTCTGTGTTTATGTTAAAAAGTTCACAAAAAGTATGCTTTGTAACCCCGAAAGCCCCTACCTTTGCCGTCAAAATAAAAGAGAAACGTCTCTGTTAACTTTAACACGATATGGACTTGATAATTAATTTATTAACTAAAAACTACTTTGTACTTTTTTTGGTCATTGGTTTGGGAATTGCCGTAGGAAAGATCAATATCAAGGGCATAAAATTTGAGCTCTCTGCAGTGATTTTTGTGGCTTTGCTCTTTGGTTATCTGTACGACAAATACAATATCCATTTTACTCTCCCACCGATCATTCAGGATGTGGGTTTGGTATTATTCATTTATACCATCGGGATGCAGGCGGGCCCCTCCTTTTTTAGTGCCTTTAAGGAGCAGGGTATTAAGCTGATTGCCCTGGCCGGCGTGATTGTTCTTAGCGGAGGATCGCTGGCAGCTTTGTTTTCGCTGGCCTATGGTCTGGATATGCGCATGGCTATCGGCTTGTTTACCGGTGCATTGACATCTACACCCGGACTGGCTGCCGCCATCGAAGCTACCCATTCACCCATGGCTTCCATCGGCTACGGCATTGCCTATCCTTTTGGCGTGTTGGGCGTGATTCTTTTTATAAAAATAAGTCCGAAAATATTTGGGGTAAACCTGAAAAAAGAGGAGGAGGCTTTTAAAACCCAGAGTTTGTCAAATATACCGAATATTACCAACCAGACTTTTGTGGTTACCAACGAAAATATTGATGGCAAAACATTGGCCGAATTAAACGTCCGTTTTATGACCAAAGCCAACATTTCACGCATTCAACGTAAAAACGGTGAACTGGTGATTCCTGCCCCTGAAGTGTGTTTATATCCGGGTGATTTGGTGAAAGCCGTGGGAACCGAGGAGGCCCTAAAACGGGTGGAGGTACTTATTGGAAAAGCCACCGACCAGGTTATTCCACAAAGCGGAAACCTGCAAATTAAATGGTATGTGGTAAGCAACGAACATGTGGTAAACAAAAGTCTGGCTGAACTGAACCTCATCGAAAACTACCACGCAACCATCACGCGAATCAGACGTTCCGGAATTGATTTAACACCTCACCCTTCCACGCAATTGCGTTATGGCGACAAGGTGCTTGTTTCGGTGCATAAAGGCAACGTGCCCCTGTTAACCTCTTTGCTGGGCGACAGCATCAAGCACATCTCCGAAACCAGCTTCTTACCCGTTGCTTTTGGTATTGTTTTAGGCATTTTGGTTGGTTCGTTGGCTTTTCCGTTGGGAAGCCTCCATTTCAAACTGGGACTAACCGGAGGCGTTTTACTCACTTCGTTGTATTTAAGTTGGAAAGGGAAAACCGGTCCTATCGTATGGAATTTATCGGGACCTGCCAACCAGTTGTTACGGCAAATGGGGCTTTTACTCTTTTTAACACCGGTAGGAATTAAAGCAGGCGAACAACTCACCACCGCCATTGCTGCACACGGATTTAGCCTGTTTGGATATGGAATTTTGTTGACCCTTGTCCCCATGATTGTGGCCACCGTGATAGGAAGATTTGTGTTGAAAATCAACTTTTTAACCCTTATGGGTGCCCTTACGGGAGGCATGACATCGACACCGGGATTGAGTGCCGCCGAATCGATGACGGAAACCGAAGCCCCCCAGTTGGCTTATGCTGCCGTGTATCCTTTTTCGCTGGTGCTGGTAATCATAGCCGCTGAGATTATGGCCGGTTTATAACAATTTAAAAGCCTTTGTAATTTGATTATCATTAATTTGCAAAATAGTTTTTCATCATAAATCGAAAATAGCTATGGAATTTTACCAACTTATCGAACAACGTGAGTCCGTAAGGAATTACGACCCTGAAAAAAGCATTCCTGACGAGGTATTAAACCGCATTCTCAATGCAGGGCGGTTGGCGCCATCGGCTTCAAACAAACAGCCCTGGACTTTTGT
>CBETNY010000324.1:0-2931 GCA_965537275.1 uncultured bacterium
TTCAAAATCGAATTCGGTACCTGAAAACTTTTTGTAGAAAACAGTGTCACCCACCGCGATACCCGGATTTTCAATATTTCCAATTGCCACTACTTTGGCATATTGGGGTTTTTCTTTTGCCGAATCAGGAATAATGATTCCACTGGCAGTTTTTTGCTCTTTGTTTTCTTCGGTAAGATCCAATAAAACATTTTCATTTAATGGTTGTAACTCTTTCATTTTTATATCATTTTATGATTAATAATTGTTTTTTTTATTGAATTCCCAATAAGGTATTGATTCTGTTTTTATCAAATCCCACGATAATTTCACCGTTGATATCGGTCTGAGGCACACCTTGCTGTCCACTTCGAGCCACCATCGCTTCAGCCGCTTTTTGATCTTTCGACACATCGATATCACGAAAACGGACACCGTTTTTCTTCAGGTGGGTCTTTAAAGTGTTACACCAGCTGCAAGTGGGGGTAGAATATACCGTTACCCGCTTTTGCGGTTTCTCGTCACCATCCACCGAAGCGGTGTACAATTTATCTTCAAAAAGCCCCTGATAATAGTCAGGCTCGTTGCATCCCTTTACAATCTTCGAAAACGTTTTTCCCTCAAATACAAGCAACGACGGAGCGGTAGTAACTGAATATTTAGGATGGATATCCCTTACCTGACTCACATCTGCTGCAACAACATTGACATCTTTGACCTTTTGCAAAGCAGCTTCGATGTTTTTGTAACTGCATTCGCTGGTTTCCGAACCTTTCTTGTAAAGTAAAATATAATTTTTCTCTTTCTCATGCAGGAGGCTCACCATCTCTTCATGTGAGCGAATCTCTTTCAATGTCCTATCCATTCTTTAATTTTTTGGCAAATTCCTAATCAATTTACATGCCAAGCCCCATTAAAATCCCGGGAGGTGACTATTTTTCAGCTCTGCCAATTTTTCACCCTGCCTTAATACAAATACGGCAGTACCCGATACGACTTTTTCCGGTAATCTTCGTAGGCCTGACCAAATTGACCGATTAAGCCTTTTTCTTCATAATTAATTTTTAATAGCAAGGTAATCATCAGCACCAACAGAACCGCCAATCGCACCGGCGTGTAAAATTGTACCACCAAAGGGATAACAGCCACCACCTGCGCCAGATACATGGGATGCCGCACGATATGGTAGGGGCCATGGGTAATCAGCACACCACCCGGCTTAGGTTTGGGCGCCACATTCACATTATGGATGCCCGCCACATAAATGGCCCACAGGCCCAGAAAAACACCTGCCGCTTCCACCAGCAGTCCATCCCAGCTTTTTGCCAATCGGGGGCCGCTTAAAAGCAAAAAAACAAGACTGGATAACTGAAAACTCACCAACACATAAGGATAGACTTTCTTTTTCAACATCATAGCAAATTTTAGAAAAAACCGGTTCCGAAGGCTTTTCAATTTGGTGCAAGTAGAGAGAAAGTGTGATCCCCCGGAACCGGACGACAAAAATAAAACTATTTGTTTACTTGTATACTTCTTTCATACTTTTCAACCAACTTGCCTGCACACGCACCAAATTTACAGCTGACTCCCAAAATTCAGCGCCGATAGTTGGTTTATTCAAAAAGGGGATTGTACCTTTGCCTCAACTTAAAAAAATAAGACCCATGGACAATAAGGCGAATGCGGGAAACCGTGGCGCAGGCATCAAATCGGATTGCTACGTCGAAGTGGAACTCACCTCTTCGGGAGGCAGAACCATCGAATTAAAGAGCCGCGTAAAAACCCTTTACGGAAAACAAATACTTCATCTGACCCATCAAATCCTTGATTATTTTGGTCTTGAAAATGTCAAACTTAACATTGAGGACAGCGGCGCACTCGATTTTGTTTTGGCGGCTCGAATGGAAGCTGCCATTCGTAAACTGACAGACACCCATCTTGAGTTTCTGTTACCTCAGCGCAAGGAAAACGTCACGGCAACCACCAAAGACCAGTTTCGTTTTTCGCGTCTTTACCTTCCCGGAAACAGCCCTAAACTAATGATTAATGCAGGCATTCATCAACCCAACGGCCTTATCCTGGATCTGGAAGATGCTGTGGCACCTGACAAAAAATTTGAAGCCCGTTTTTTGGTACGTAATGCTTTACGCAGCCTCCATTTTTATGGTGCCGAACGCATGGTACGCATCAATCAAGGTGATCGGGGTCTGAAAGATTTAGATTTTGTGGTTCCTCACCATGCCAATCTAATTTTAATTCCCAAATGCGAATCGGCGAAAGACGTCACCAATGTGGCCGAAAAAATTGAGGTCTTACGGCGAACCAACGGCATTCACCATCCGGTGTGGCTCATGCCCATCATTGAAAGTGCCAAAGGAGTCATGAAAGCTTATGAGATTGCCACAGCCAGCAGCAACGTGGCAGCCATGGCCATTGGACTTGAAGATTATACCGCTGATTTGGGAACGCGTCGTACCCGGGAGGGCACTGAATCGTTTTTTGCTCGTTCCATGGTTGTTAATGCAGCACGGGCGGCAGGCATTCAGCCCATCGATTCGGTTTTTTCTGATGTTTCAGATATGGAAGCCCTGGCCCAAAATGTAAAACAGTCAAAGGCTTTGGGATTTGACGGCATGGGCTGTATCCACCCCAGACAAATAAAAGTGATTCACGAAAATTTTGCTCCGGAACATTCCGAAATCGAGAAAGCGAAGAAAATCTTTCTTGCCTATGAAGATGCCCGTTCGAAAGGTCTTGGCGTGGTTTCGTTGGGCTCGAAAATGATTGACCCTCCTGTTGTGAAAAGAGCCATCACCACCATTGAGCTGGCAATCAACACCGGCAAACTGGCTAAAAACTGGACAGAAAACAATTAGAACCCGGGAAGAAAAATCCTTTTCAAATACTGATTAATAAATTTTGAATTCGCCAAGCCAACAAAACATTAAAACG
>CBETNY010000325.1:0-2915 GCA_965537275.1 uncultured bacterium
GCCAACACCTGTTTTTTGACATAAACATGGAGGCAACCGCACCTTTTACCTGTACCGATAAAGTTGTTTAAATAAGCCTGCCTTTCAAAATAAGGCCTTCGGTAAAATTGACTATTTTTAACCCCTCATTTTAAATGTGGTTGAATCATGAACAGAAAGTTTTTATTGTTGGGGTTAATTTTTGTATTTGCCGGTAATCTTTTGTTGGCGCAGCAAGGCCAAACAGCAGCCAACAGCCGGTCGGAACAAATTCATACCTTAATGGATTACCGCTTTCGCGGAGGATTTTACAGTTTTGAACGACTGCTGAATAAAACAGTAAAATACACCGACCAGGCCAGGGCAAACTGCATCATCGGAACCATGATTGCCGAATTTACCGTGGATTGCCAGGGAAACGTTAAAAACATTCGTATTAAAAACCCTTTGGGCTATGGTTTACAAAAACAGTTGTCTGATTTTATCACCGCAACGGCCGGTCATTGGAACGACTGCAAAGATGATCGATTTACGCATTTTGTGATTCCCATTCAGTTTACCATGGAGGGAACAAAAACCGATTCTATAAACCCTGTGATTATCTTTGAGGGCGAAAACCCGGGCTACGCCTGTCCCGACGACAGCTTCTATTTGAAACGTGCAGAGGAAGCCCTTAAAAAAGGAAAAAAGAGAAAAGCCAAAACCTATCTTGAAATTTTGGTGAAACGAAATCCTTTCGAAACCAAATATTACAATATGCTCAAAGAAACCATTACCGAAAAGAGCAAAAAGAAATCAAAAAAACACTGATTGATTACACTTCAGGTTATGCTTCATTCACTCATCCAGCTCGACACCCGCATTTTGTTGTTTATCAATGGCCACCACGCGCCATTTTTCGACACGTTGATGCTTGCCATTAGCGGAAATATTCTCTGGCTTCCATTGTACGCCTATGTTTTGTATTTAATTTTCCGCGACAATGGCTGGTATGGTTTTTACACCTTACTTTTTGTGGCCCTTACCATCACCCTGGCTGATCAAACTTCGGTAAGGCTTTTTAAAAATATTTTTATGCGACCCAGGCCCTGCTGGGAACCTTCGGTAAAAGAGTTGTTACACATGGTGAAATTTTGTGGCGGAAAGTATGGATTTGTCTCTTCACATGCTGCCAACAGTTTTGCCGTGATGGCCTTTATTCTTTCCGTTTTCAAAAACCGCGTTCCCCTGTTAACCTGGATGATGTGGATTTGGGCCCTTTTAATCATTTATAGCCGGGTTTATTTGGGAGTGCACTACCCCGGCGATGTGCTGGCCGGTGCGTTACTGGGATTTCTGTTGGGAAAATTGGGATATTGGCTTTATGTGGAAAGCAAACGCCGGCTATGGCCCGACCGGTTCTCACGCATTGACTAAGGCCGGAGCACACTGATATAAACCGGATCGGTTTTTTTTACCCCCAAAAGTGAAGCCGCATTCCCCTGATTAATGGCAATCTGCAACAACCGGTTGCTTCCGAATAAGCATAGTAATTCACTTTTAACCACTTCATGATATCCCTCACTTAAGTGTTCCAATTCGTACTCTTTAAAACTTAATTTAAAGGGTTTATCGCCTACCACTTCACGAAACAAGTGTTGCGGTATATTGGTAATGATGTTTTCGTAAGAGTCGATATGGATGACCATTCCTCGGATACCATCATGATTTGAAGTGGGCTCGAAATGAATCTTCTGTATCAATTCGGGATAGGGATTACCCAAGGTTTCGATGGGCTTTCCCTGGGCAAGCAAAATGGCAGCCTTAGCAAAACGGTCGCGTGTGGAAAAAGTACACAAATCACTGTCCTGCCACACATCCATGAACACCATTTTTTCTGCAGGTTTTTCAAAGATGAGGGAAAATATTCCATTATCGGCACCAATAAAATAATGTCCGTCGTAAAGGGCAATCACATGCGCAGTCTCTTCGGTTTCTTCCGTATTGACGCCAATAAGATGAATGCTTCCTTTGGGAAAGTTTGAATAGGCATTTCGTAAGATGTAAGCCGCCCGTGACGAATCAAAAGCCGGTATCTTATGCGTAACATCAACAATAACCGCATCGGGAAGTTCGCGCAGGATACGCCCTTTAACCGCAGCAGGATAATAATCCGTGTCGCCCCAATCGCTGGTTAAAGTAATGATTGTCATTTTTTTATTCTCCGGTTGTGATGCTTGTTCAGGTAAAAAATTTACTTTTCAAAATTAAACAAATTCAGGCTCTGGAAAGCCTATTTTTAATAATTTTGAAGCCGGTTTCGATTTATTCATTTGTACCACAATTTCATGGGTGAAAGAATTATTCAGCTCGATCTCCTCAATCCGGTAGAATTTTACGGGCCTGCCGACAAGTATGTCAACCAAATGAAAGCCATTTTCCCCAAACTGAAAATTATTGTCCGGGGAAATTTGATAAAACTCATTGGTAATCAGGATGAAATTACGGTTTTTGAAAAACGTTTCGAGTTGCTTCAGGTATATTTCGACCGCTTTGGAAAAATTACCGATGAGGTAGTTCAACAGATTATGGCACGCGATGAAAAGCCTTTTGATGAAAAAGCAGGAGCCGGTGAGGATGTGCTGGTTTATGGCCGTCACGGAAAATTGATAAAGGCCAAAACGCCTAACCAAATGAAAATGGTTGAAAGCATCAATCAAAACGACATGCTCTTTGCCATTGGGCCGGCCGGAACCGGAAAAACCTATACTGCCGTTGCACTGGCCGTTCGGGCATTGAAAAACAAGGAGGTTCGCAAAATTATCCTTACCCGTCCCGCGGTGGAAGCCGGCGAAAGTCTCGGTTTTTTACCCGGCGACATGAAAGACAAACTCGACCCCTATTTACAACCTTTGTATGATGCTTTACGCGATATGCTTCCCACCCAAAAACTGCTG
>CBETNY010000326.1:0-2913 GCA_965537275.1 uncultured bacterium
GTTTGTTACCGCAACAAGCCCGTGCATTTGGCATGAGCGAAAAAGCACTCTTTACCACCGTGATCGATAACCTTTTTGAATCATAAGCAAGAAGGAAGATGAATAGTAAAAAACTGGTTTTAAGACCGGCGGACATCAGTGTATTCCTCTATCTGCTTATTACTGCGCTTTTAATATTTACCTTTTCTCAACGACTGCAAGACCACACAAGTCATCTCTTGTTCCGACTGGGTGTTCTTCTGTTCCTTGGTTTCTTATTAATTTGGGAACAAAAAAAACCATCTCCTTTTCTGAACTTTATTCACCTTTTTTATCCCATCTTATTATTGACCTATCTTTTTGGTGAAACCGCCTGGTTTAACCATTTGTTTTTTTCACACCCTTTCGATGATTGGTTACAAAAATGGGATAAGCTGCTTTTTGGTTTTGAGCCCAGCGTAGCCTTTTCAAAACATTTTTCGGAAGCCTGGATGAGCGAACTGTTAAACATGGGGTATTTTTCGTATTACTTCATGCCCGTCGGAGTGGCATTGGCATTTTTCCTAAAGCACCCCAAAAAAACCGATCAGGCGATTTTCATCATCGTTACTTCGTTTTTTATTTACTATCTTTTTTTTATTGTATTTCCAAGCGAGGGGCCTCATTATTATCTGGATTACCCCTCGAACCAAGCCATTCATTCGGGGTTGTTCAGCCACTGGGTGCAAACGGTAGAACACTATGGAGATAAGCCCACAGGGGCTTTTCCCAGCTCCCATGTAGGGATGGCATTGATTTATTTATTCTTGAGCTGGCGGCGCCTTCCGTGGTTATTTTGGATGATACTCCCCTTTGCGCTGTTGATTTGCCTGGCTACGGTGTATATAAAAGCACATTATGCTGTAGATGTCCTTGGCGGGATTCTTTCGGCTCCGTTGGTCTATGGACTTTCAAGATGGATGTACCGGAAGATTGCTAACTAATTCACCGAATGTCGAAATTGCCCTGAATAAATAATTTAGGCGAATGCCCAAAAACAAAAAAGTGCCCCTATGTGGAGGCACTTTTGCGGTCTGGACGGGACTCGAACCCGCGACCCCCTGCGTGACAGGCAGGTATTCTAACCAAGCTGAACTACCAGACCATTTATTTTGTATGAACTTCCCTCAAAAAGGGACTGCAAAAATAAAGGCTTTTTTTAAATCTGCAAACAATTTTAAAAAATTTATTTTCTTTCTTCTTAAAAAATCTTCGCCCCCGATTGAGAAACATCTATATATTTGACATTAAGCTTTTTACATTCATAAATCAGTTTCTTCCTTAACCATCTCGACACCGAATGATCCAAAAGAAGTTGATGAAAATCGAACGTTCGCCGTAATTCTTCCAACGAAACATACTTTCTTCCACGATAAATCAACATATCAAGCTTTATTTTATTCCTCATGGAGGGGTAACAGACGTATTTGGGATCCACCACAAAATATTTTTTCTCACCAAAATATATCAAACCACGTTCATGGTGTATCCATCTCCTTTTGATCGAATCGTCCAACGAATACTTTTGAACCTCTAATCCGTGTTTTATGTGATAAGCCCGGGTGGCATACTCCAATGTTTTGCTTTGCTTTAACAAAACCGAGTCCGCCAACAAAACGGCATTTTTTCCATCAACAAAATCGATGGCTGTATGACCACGTATGGAAAAGACTACCATTTGATGCTGTTTTAACCGGTCGAATCGAAGGAGGGTTTGATATCCCACCAGCAGCAATGCAACACTGAGCATACCCATCACATGACGCGCTTGCTTTTTGCGATACGTTTCGTAGAGGATTAATAAAAACAGTTCTATCAGGAGCACTTTCAGCCAAGGGAAATATAAATTTTCGGCCACGGCGCCGGGCAACCCGGCAATCCATTCCACCATCTTATTTAATAAAAGAACCAAACTACCAAGCATTGTTCCAAGCCATTTAGCCAGAACAGGGAACCAGGCAAAGCCCAAAAGCGCCAATCCTGATGCTAAGATTAAGTAGGCTAACCCAAAAACGGTAAGGTTGGTTAAAATAAAATAATTGGGAAAAAGATGAAAATAATGTGCGGCAATCGGGAAAGCGACTGCTTGTGCCGACACGGAAACCACCATGGCCCCCCACACAATTCGCAACAGTTTGTTTTTAATATAAAACAGCTGAAACAAAGGGCGGTAAAAAAGAATAATTCCCAATACTGCAGCAAAAGATAATTGAAATCCCACCTGATAAATCAGCATAGGGTTAAACAGAAGCAACACAAAAGCCGAAGCCGCCAAAACATTATAAGGATTATAAGTGCGCTGCAGACTGTCGGCAGCTACAAACAGACTAATCATGGTGGCGGCCCTGCTTACTGAAGGCGACAATCCCGTGAGCAACGCATAAGCCCAAATGATCATCACCAGCAAAGCATTTTTTAACATTGGCCCCCCTTTTATTCTGTTGAGGAAAAAAAGCAGTTGACCAAAAAGTAAAAAAATAATTCCCACATGCATGCCCGAAACACACAAAATATGAACCGCTCCGGCACCTGCATAGTTGTGCCGCACTTCAGGATCGATTAAATCATCGTCTCCCAATAAAATGGCAGCCGCCACAGCATAGGTCTGCCCATTCAACCCGTTGTTGCGAAGCACCTGCAACAGCTTGAACCGCATCCTATCAAAATATCGGAAGAGGGAACCACGTTTGAACGATGGCAATGCTTTCCATCGCCTGTCCGCGCTAAAAACCACATATTGAATCCCCTTTCGGTTCAAAAAAGCAGCATAGTCGAAGGCATCGGGGTTTTGAGGCGGCAAGGGCCGGGTAAAATTCCCGCTGAAAACCAGCCGGCTTCCGGTTTGTAAATTTGCTGAAAGGCTGTCAGCGGGAAGGTATAGCAAAATCTTAACAG
>CBETNY010000327.1:0-2911 GCA_965537275.1 uncultured bacterium
CAATCATCACCGGAATTTTTACCTTATGCCGCACTTTCTCAAAGGTAGTGCCAAACAGCAGGTCTTTAAACCAACCATGGCCATGGGCACCCATCACCAACAGGTCCGCATCAAAATCCTTGACAAACTGAGGGATCTTATTTTTTGGACTGCCGTAACCCACGCGCAATTGAACCCGGTATCCCATCTTATTTAGTTCGGAAACAAAACCCTCCAACCGCTTTTCGTCGGTTTCGGCTTCCATATCATCGGTTTCATCACCAAAAACCAAAGCCGCAGCACTTTCCACAATGTGCACAAACAAATATTCGGCATCGTCTACACCAAAAGCCAAACTATGACGAACAACTACCGGATCAACATGTGAAAAGTCGAGGGCAACCATCACCCTGCGAAACAAAGGTTTTGACAAATCCTCAAGGACATCCGGAGCAGGATGGATAAAAGCCTCTTTTTTTAATTTCAATTGTTTTATAAAGGGCGAAACAGTCAGATAAAACAGCACAATACTTAATCCGAGAATAACCGGTATGACCAATGCATAGATCCAAACCACATGACTGCTTTGTGCCAACCAACCCTTGAGCTCCTCAATAACCAACTGGATATTTAATCCGACAATCACCAGGGCAATAACCCAGGAAAGAATTTTAACAGGCCATTTAATCGCAAATTTACCCATCGACTTTTTATCACTCACGAAATGAATAAGAGGGATGACAGCAAATCCCAATTGCATACTCAAAATCACCTGACTCAATACCAATAGTTTACCCGTATAAGATTCACCAAAATAAAGCAACACCAAAATAGCCGGAATAATGGCCAGCGAACGGGTAATCATTCGCCTTGCCCAGGGTTGAATACGGAAATTTACAAAACCCTCCATGATAATTTGACCGGCAAGGGTACCGGTAAGGGTCGAACTTTGTCCGGCGGCAATCAAAGCAACGGCAAACAAAATGGCAGCCCAATGGGTGCCGAGCAAAGGAGACAAAAACTTGTAGGCATCCTGGATTTCAGCCACATGAAACAACCCGTTTTTATAAAAAGTTGCGGCAGCCAGAACCAAAATGGCGGCATTTACGAAAAAAGCCATATTTAAGGCAATGGCCGAATCGAAAAAATTATAGCGCAAGGCACTTCCCATGGTTTTACTTGTATGTTTAAACTTCCGGGTTTGCACCAACGATGAATGCAAATATAAATTATGAGGCATCACCGTTGCACCAATAATTCCAATGGCGATATACAGTGCCGTGCTGTTAGGAATAGCCGGTATAAACCCTTTGGCCAAGGCCCCCATATCGGGTCGTGCAAAAACCATCTCCACAAAAAAAGCTGCTCCGATAACACCTACCAATGCCAGAATAAAAGCCTCCATGCGCTTCATCCCCTTATCTATCAAAAAGAGCAATAAAAAGGTATCTAAAAACGTAAGCAACACGCCCCAAATTAAAGGAATCTTAAACAGAAGCTGCAATCCAATGGCCATTCCAACTACCTCGGCCAAATCGGTCGAAATGATGGCAATTTCAGCCAAAACATACAAAACCCCGTTTATAGGACCGGGATACGCTTCACGACAGGCCTGCGCCAAGTCGCGCCCCCGCACAACCCCCAGCCGCACACTTAAACTCTGCAACAGCAAAGCCATGATGTTCGACATGAGCAATACCCAAATAAGCTGGTAGCCAAACTGGCTTCCACCGGCAATATCGGTAGCCCAATTTCCGGGATCCATATACCCCACGCTCACCAAATAGGCCGGCCCCATAAAAGCCAGCAGCTTTCGTCCAAATCCCTTTTTTATGGTGGTATCTACCGATGCATGGACCTCTTCAAGCGATTTTTGTTTTTGTCGATTCATGTGCACTTATATAAATCATTATGTATCATTACGATAACCCTTCCCTGCTCATCTCCCACCAAGGTTTTTCAACAAACAAAACTAATTCATAAATTAAAACCCGGACAGGATGAAAGCGATCCGGTTATTTTTCGATAAAAATAATTAACTTTCGCATCAATCACAATACATTAAAAAATTGTGATAAATTAATTAACTCCCCCTTAATCCAGCCCATCATTTTCTATATTTGCAACGGTTTCCCATTAAATCGAATCGCATGATTTATTTCTACACCCTCAACCAAAAGCATTACTTCGTCGTAATGTCGAGTGACCGTCTTCCGGTTACCACCCATCAAAAATTAAATTGGCTTTTCGGACAATCCCGTCTATGCCAAAAGAAACTCCTGGAAGGTCAATTTATCGGGCCGCGAAAAGAGATGATTACCCCCTGGAGTACCAACGCCGTTGAGATCACTCAAAACATGGGTATTCAAGGCATCCTGCGAATTGAAGAATTAATAAAAGTAGAATCGAAGGAGCCGGATTTCGACCCCATGCTCCAGCAAATATATGAAAACCCCGGACAGGATCTTTTCGATATTGACCTGAAACCCGAGCCCATCCGTTGGGTAAAAGATATTGCTGCTTACAACCGTGAACAAAGCCTTGCCTTAAGCCATGATGAAATCATCTATCTCGAATCGATTAGTAAAAAAATTAAACGCCCGTTAAGCGATTCGGAAATTTATGGTTTTGCCCAAATCAATTCAGAGCATTGTCGTCATAAAATCTTCAATGGAAGCTTTGTCATCGACGGACAAGAAATGCCCGACAGTTTATTTGCACTCATAAAAAAAACCTCAAAAGCCCATCCTCAAAATTTAGTTTCAGCCTACAAAGACAATGTGGCTTTTGTGCTGGGGCCACAAATCAACCAATTTGCACCCAAAACCCAGGACAAGGCTGATTTTTTTGAAATCAGGAAAATAGATTCCGTCCTTTCGCTCAAGGCTGAAACGCACAATTTCCCCACCACCGTCGAACCTTTTAATGGGGC
>CBETNY010000328.1:0-2899 GCA_965537275.1 uncultured bacterium
TCAATTGGCTTAAGTTTAGTACGCATTTGTTCAAAATGGCTTTATAACACATTTTAATAAGAAAAAATATTATCATTCTAAAAATAGCACTAATCGAAAACAAAACACATATTTTTATTTTTTCATTTTTTATTCACTAAAACTTATCACTATGAAGAAAAAATTTTACTATTTAATCGTGTTGCTTTTTATGGCAGCACCAATGTTGGCCCAAACCTTTCAGGTAACGGGTACAGTAAAAAACGAAAAAGGCTCACCCCTACCGGGAGTATCCATTGTAATCAAAGGAACAGCCAGAGGTACCACGACTGATTTAAACGGTCATTATGCACTCAACGCCATTAAAGGCGATGTCCTTCAGTTTTCGTACATTGGATTTGAGACACAAGAGGTTACCGTTGGTAAAAAACATGTCATTGACATCACCTTGCAATCGGGGTTAGCGCTGAATGAAGTGGTGGTAACAGGTACCCGTTTTGCCGGAAGAACAGCGACAGAAACTGCTGTACCGGTAGATATTATCGACGTAAAGAACATTACCTCGGTAGCTCCGCAGGTAGATTTAAACCAGATATTAAATTATTCAGCCCCCTCCTTTTCGTCGAACAAACAGACCATTTCGGATGGTACCGATGAAGTTGACCCTGCCTCACTAAGGGGATTAGGACCTGATCAGGTATTGGTTTTAATTAATGGCAAAAGAAGACACTCTTCCTCATTAATCAATGTAAATGGCACCTTTGGAAGAGGAAATGTTGGCACCGACCTGAATACAATTCCGGCATCGGCTATTTCAAATATCCAGATATTGCGTGATGGTGCTTCGGCGCAGTATGGTTCAGATGCCATTGCCGGAGTAATGAACCTGATTTTAAGCAAGAGTGTTAACCAATTAAATGTCAACATTACATCAGGTGCCAATTTCAGTAAAAATGCCAATGCCTTAACCGGCGGCGTAGATGGCCCTATGACCAACGTCAGTGTGAATTACGGTATTCCTTTGGGCTCAAAGGGTGGATTTATTAATTTCACCGGCGAATTCGACTATCGTGATTATTATAATCGAATGGGCTCATATACCGGTAAAATCTTTAGCGGGTACAATGCCGTTGAATGGAAAGCTTATCAGGCAGGTGAAGACATTTCCAATTTAAGCTTTGATCAAATTAAAACTTACGGACTGATGTCATCGGCACTCGATCAAGCCACCAAAGACGCCCTGAATGCAGCCACCACCATGGATGATCTGCGCAGTGCATTAAACATTGATGTTACCGACGCCGAATTGGCCGAACGTGGACAAACCCGGAAAGATTATATCATGCGTGTGGGACAATCCGCCGTAAGGGGTGGCAAATTCTTTGCCAACATGTCCATTCCTTTGGATAACCATGGAACCGAATTTTATGCATTTGGAGGAAGCAGCTACAGGGCAGGTGATGCCGCCGGTTTTTACCGCCTTCCTTATCAAAACAGAACGTACACCCCTATTTACATCAATGGATTTTTACCGCATATTCTCACCGACATCCGTGATAATTCACTTGTTTTTGGGATTCGCGGAAACGTAAAAGGATGGCATGTCGATTTCAGTAACGCTTTTGGCCGCAATGCTATGAATTACACCGTTGACCACTCCTTAAATGCATCGATGTTAAATGTCTCCCCAACCAGTTTTAATTCAGGAGGATTCAATTTCTCTCAAAATACCACCAATTTGGATGTAGACAAACAGTTCGGTGATTGGCTTTCAGGTGTTAGCTTTGCCTATGGTGCCGAATATCGTCAGGAAAGGTATCAAATTGTTGCCGGGGATGTTACCTCCTACTCCACCTACGACACCTTGGGCAGAATCATTACTACTTCAACACAAGTGGCCCCCACCGACTTTTTCGGTTCATCAAGACCGGGTGGTGCTCAAGTATTTCCGGGCTTCAGACCTTCAAACGAATTGGTAAAATACCGCAATAGCGTGGCCGCCTATTCCGATGTGGAAATTAATTTCTCAAAAGCCTTTATGGTAGATGCTGCCATTCGTTTCGAAAATTACAGCGATTTTGGTTCTACCTTTAACTGGAAACTTGCTGCACGTTTAAAAGCTACCAAAAACCTGAATTTACGTGGATCAGTCAACACAGGTTTCCGGGCACCTTCGCTGCAACAAATTTATTTCAATTCTACCTCAACCTTGTTTGTTGATGGTATTCCCTTTGAAGTAGGCTTATTCTCAAACAATAGCAAGGTAGCCAAATCATTGGGAATCCCCGATTTGAAACAAGAAACCTCACAGAGTTTCAGTTTGGGTTTAACCGCTAATATTCCTGATGCCTTTATTAAGGTTACCCTTGACGGATATATGATTTGGATTCAAAACAGAATTGTTTTAACCGGACAGTTTACCGCCAATACGCCTGAACTGGAAACCCTTTTCCGTCAGGCCGGTGCTACACGAGCGGCCTTTTTTGCCAATGCCATCGACACCAAATCACAAGGGCTTGACGTTGTCATCGACAACAACCTCAGGCTTGGAAACGGTATAAAACTAAAAAACAGCCTGGCAGCCACTTTTTCAAAAACCAACCGGGTAGGCGATATTCACGCTTCTCAGATTTTGGAAAATGCCGGACAGGTAAGCACTTATTTTGATGAGCGCGCCCGAATCTACCTCGAAGAAGCCGTTCCGCACACCAAAGTAAACCTGACGAATATTCTCACCCTCAGCAAACTGAATATTATGCTTAGAAATGTTTACTTTGGAAAAGTAACCAACCCGACCAATAACGTTGCCAATCAACAGGTATACAGTGCTAAAATCATTACTGATTTGTCAGTTGGGTATTTCTTATCCAAAGGAATTAACCTCACGGTGGGCGCCAATAATTTATTGGATGTTTATCCA
>CBETNY010000329.1:0-2899 GCA_965537275.1 uncultured bacterium
ATTATTTTGATGTGCCGGAATAAAACTCATCAGGATTTTTGACAAGTTGAATCAATAGCTTTAATGTATCATAAGAAGAATTTACCCATTTCCTCAGGAGGTAAATATATCGGCTTGACATCTGTTTTCGAAAGTATTAAAAAAATATTTACTTTAGCAAGAAACTAAATACCGTAAGCTTTCAAACACACACTAGACCCTAACTTCTAAAACATTATATCATGACAAAAATCAGACTTGAAATTGACGAGGTGAAGATATTTCGCCCGAAAAAACGTTGGCACCTGTATTTTGTGGTCGTGGCCGAACATCCCGAAGACGATGACAAAATGATTGTTTCCACCTTACCCCAGATGCCGTTTTTACTCACCAGTCGACACAACAACAGTTATCAATTCGACACCGATCAGGAAGGTTCTGACGGGTTGTTTGTATTGAGTAGAGAAATGCCTGCAGACCGGGAATTGAATGTCCAGTTCTATCTGCGTCATAGTCGCAAATCGACACGCGATTTAGGTGAAATTCTTCAAGACATTAAAAAGGGCATTGGCGGTGATGCTTTCGGTATTGTGAATGACATTGTTGGTACCGCTACGGTTCCATGGCTGGTAATTGCCAAAAAAGCAGTTCCCATGATAGGCAAGATATTATTAAAAATTCCTGACCGTGACTTTGGATTTATGAGTGCTTTCGAACGCTTCGGACCTGAGTTTGAAACACAAACTGAGATTGATCGCGAAAAAGATTTTACCGGAGATGCTTCGCTGGTTTATAGCTGGGCAGTAGATAAATAAATATGGAAAACAAAAAAGGTGACTTGCAAAAGCCACCTTTTTTGATACATGTTCCTGGGTTTATTTGAACTTTTTCATATACTTTTTCAAAGCATCTTTATGCACTGTGAAGCCCATCATTTTTAGTTTGAAATAATCTTCGCTGAAAAAATAGTAACCAAATTCAGGACTTTTGGGGTCAATATTTCTGGAACCCGAACTGGAATCTTTAATCAGATACCACATTTTGCCGTCTTTATCTTTCATGTATCCAACCATGTGCATGCCATGATCGTCGGTGGTGGTCCCGTTTGAAAAGCGGAACTGACGGGCATTATCGTTGATGTAGGCCGAAGGAATATCAAAATCGGGAATCAGCGCCACATTGGTTTGACGTGAGAAACCGGCTTCGGAAACATCACCGCCAATGGCAGCGGTATAGCCGTTCTCGATGGCATAATTGATAATTTTCATAAAATCTTTCAACGGAACATTGTAGTATTCTTTACTGTGCCACCAGTTATCAGGGACCTTATACTCCACTTTTTGCCAGAAAGGTTCCTGTTCATACGACAACACCTCAACATAATCGTCCATGTTCAACTTTAAATAATTTTTCAAAAAGCTTTTGGGTGTGTAATGCACTCCTTTGTAGTCGAATTCGGTAGGCGGTTCACCCATATAATGATTCATGATCGATTTAATGGTAGCGATTACTTCACTTTCATTCCATGCATTGGTGGCTTTTACGTTATTTAAATACGACCTCATTTCCTTCATCATTTGTGCGTGCGAATAAAATTTGCGGCCATCTTTCATCCCATCGTAAACCGACCTGGGAACGATGCCGTATTTTCTGTAGTCACGGGTGACGGCATTGCCTTCCGAACCTTCGTCAAATTTGGAAGTGCCACGGCTCTCTACAAAACCTTTTGCTTTTTCAACATATTCCCAATACACAGTGTACATTTCCGAAAGTTTTACATCTTGGTTAAACAGACGGTGTTCTTCCGATTCGTAAAAAGAGGTAGTCGAGAAACACCAGCAAGTACCTGTATTTCCCTGCGAAGTAGTGGGTGTATGCCAATAGGTGTGATCTTTGTAATCGGCAATTTTGTTGGGTAATTTCATTCCCGATTGATCCATCTGGAATTTCTTTTCCATCTGTTTGGGATGCTGCTTTTGCTGAATGGCATGAACATCTTTTAGGATAAAATTTTGATAAAAGCCCGGTTCATATTCCTTGAACATGGCTTTGTCTTTGCTTTGTGAAAAAGCATTCATGGCCGGTAACAGGGCCATTGCCAGCATGATAATGGTAATTTTTTTCATTATTTTTTTGAATTTAGATTTTTTTATGCCTCAAAATTAGGTTTTTTTCTGCAAACTGGTGAAATCCTTTCTTCTCCTACGCCGTTCAACTCCGGGAAACCCGGGCTGGATTGTGGGAGTCGTATGAATCATTGTTCAAGCCGGATTTTCACAGGGAACTGTCGGAACCGTATAAAACAAGCCGGAAAGTAATTGGTGGGCAGCTTTTCATATTTATCAACTTACCAACCGGGTGATGAAAGATTCTTACAGCGATCGAAAAATAGAACAA
Source organism: uncultured bacterium (assembly GCA_965537275.1). Taxonomy (GTDB): domain Bacteria; phylum Bacteroidota; class Bacteroidia; order Bacteroidales; family F082; genus Sulfidibacterium. The sequence continues at coordinate 2,377 of CBETNY010000329.1, forward strand.
TTCTAAGTTATTAAAATTTTCATTTTTCTGCTTGCTTTCCCATATATTTGCAACACTTTTGCAAAACGAATAAAACGCTAAAGAAATGAAAACACACAATTTTTATGCCGGCCCGTCAATTCTGCCGGATGTAACGCTTGAAAAGACAGCTGAAGCAGTAATGGATTTTGCCGGTACCGGCATTTCCATCATGTCAATATCTCACCGCAGCAAAGAATTTGTAGCGGTAATGGAGGAAGCACAACAGCTTTTCAAAGATTTATTAAATATACCTGATGGGTATTCTGTGTTATTTTTGGGAGGCGGTGCCAGCACACAGTTTGCCATGATCCCTTATAATCTGCTCAACAAAAAGGCAGCCTATTTAAATACAGGTGCCTGGTCGAAGAAAGCCATCAAAGAAGCCAAATTGTTTGGTGAAGTTGATGTGGTTGCTTCTTCGGAAGATAAAAATTTCAGTTATCTTCCTACTGAATTTAAAATTCCTGAAGATGCCGATTATTTCCATATTACCACCAACAAT
>CBETNY010000330.1:0-2882 GCA_965537275.1 uncultured bacterium
CCCACAGGAAGTACCTTTCCTCGTAAAGTAATCTCCCCGGTCATGGCCAAACGGGCGCGAACCTTACGTTGTGTGAAGGCTGAGGCCAGTGCGGTCAACATGGTGATGCCTGCCGAGGGACCATCTTTGGGAGTGGCCCCTTCGGGTACGTGTATGTGTACATTCCAATGGTCAAAAACTTCGCTTTCAAGGCCTAAATGTCCGGCATGTGCCTTCAGATATTCGTAAGCCAGCGAAGCCGATTCTTTCATGACATCCCCCAGGTTTCCGGTGAGTTTTAAATGGCCTTTTCCTTTGCTTAAGCTCACTTCCACAAATAAAATTTCACCGCCAACCCGTGTCCATGCCAATCCGGTTACCACTCCAGCCATTTCGTTGGTGATGAGTTTATCGCGCTGAAAACGCGGTTTTCCAAGGATTTCATCCAAATCGTTGGGGGTGATTTTAGGCTCGATGGGTTCATCCATGGCAATAAATTTGGCACGGTTACGGATAACTTTGGCAATTTGTTTTTCCAGCGACCTCACCCCGGCTTCACGGGTGTATTTATCGATGATGGTTTCGAGGGTCTTTTTGGGAAATATCAGCTGTCCCTTTTTAATGCCGTTTTCCTCAAATTGTTTTCGCACCAGATGACGTTTGGCAATTTCCACTTTTTCTTCCATCAGGTAACCGCTCAATTCGATAATCTCCATTCGGTCGAGCAGCGCAGGATGAATCCCCGAAAGGGTATTGGCAGTGGCAATAAACATCACCTTTGAAAGGTCGTATTCCAATTCAAGATAATTATCGTAAAAGGTGTTGTTTTGCTCGGGGTCGAGAATTTCGAGTAATGCAGCCTGTGGATCACCACTGTAATTGCTACCGCTCACCTTATCAATTTCGTCCAGCATGAAAACCGGATTGGAAGTTTTTACTTTCTTCAGGTTTTGAATAATTCGTCCGGGCATGGCGCCGATATAGGTTTTGCGGTGTCCCCTTAATTCCGACTCGTCACGAAGCCCGCCCAACGACATGCGTGCGTATTTGCGCCCAAGTGCATGGGCAATCGATTTTCCCAACGAAGTTTTCCCGACCCCCGGAGGGCCAACAAAACAGAGGATGGGGGCTTTCATATCGTTTTTGAGTTTTAAGACGGCAAGGTATTCCAAAATACGTTCTTTGATTTTTTCCAATCCGTAATGATCGCTGTCGAGCACCTTGCGGGCATGTTTCAAATCGAGATTGTCCTGGCTGAATTCGTTCCAGGGCAAGTCAACCAACAATTCCAGATAGTTCATCTGAATGGAGTATTCGGCAGCATTCGGGTTCATGCGTTGCAATTGTGCCATCTCATCCTGGAAAGCTTTGGCTGTTTTCTCATCCCACTGCTTTTTGGCGGCCTTTTCGTTAAGGTTTTTTATTTCCTGATCGTGAGGACCTCCTCCCAATTCTTCCTGAATGGTTTTAAGTTGCTGACTTAGAAGATAGTCGCGCTGCTGCTTGTCCATGTCCACTTTTACCTTTTTTTGGATATGGTTTTTTAGTTCAAGCATTTGCAACTCTTTGGTCAACATCTCCAGTACTTTATTGGCCCGCGCCTCCAGGTCGGTCATCTCAAGAAGCTGTTGTTTGAGTGCGTTGTCGGTATTGAGGTTAGAGGAGATAAAATTGATAAGAAAAATAGGGCTTTCGATGTTGTTGAGGGCAAAGGCAGCTTCGGAAGGAATGACAGGCGATTGTTCGATAATGTTTGCAGCCAGGTCTTTAATGGATGAAATTAAGGCTTCAAACATCTTAGAGTCGGGCAGCTTGGCTGTGTTTTCATAACTCTGTACCTTGGCCCTGAAATAGGGCTCCTCTTGCAACATCTCCACAATTTCGAAACGCTTTTTCCCCTGGATGATGGCGGTGGTGTTTCCATCAGGCATTTGCAAAATTTTAATGATACGGGCTACCGATCCCACTCGTTGCAAATCTTCATCTTTTGGGTCCTCAGTGGCAGGGTCTTTTTGGGCCACCACACCAATGATGCGATTACCCTGATAAGCTTCACGAATAAGTTTAATGGATTTATCACGTCCGGCAGTGATGGGGATGACTACGCCCGGAAAAAGTACCGTATTTCTGACCGGCAGAATCGGCAGCTCTTCGGGAATCTCTTCCGCATTCATTAAGGCTTCGTCCTCAGCCGAAAGTAAAGGAAAGAATTCAGTGTCGGGATTGATAATCTCTTGTAATGATAAAATGTTGTCCATAGGTTTATATTCTCCGTCAATTTGGCATGAAAACAATGGTTTTCAATACCGATATTTTTGTTCAGTATTTAATAATTTGATTTACAAGAAGTAAGGTGTTATCATACCCATCTTACTTCAGGTGGCTTGAATGAGTTCAATGATTATACCATAAAGGAACTACTGCACAAATTGTCAGTTTTACGGTTTTATCGGCGGCTGTCAAAGGTGAGCTCATAAATATGCGCCAGGATCTCTTCTTCGATGGTGTCGAATACTTTGTTGCGGCGGGCAAAAACTGCAGCAGCCACCTGATAGGCTTTTTTCAATTGATAATGAGTAAGTTTGTTTTTTCCTCCCCACGAAAAGGAAGGGATAAAATTGCGCTGGTACCCATCGCCAAAGATGTTGGCATTTACACCTACCACCGTTCCGGTATTGAACATGGTATTGATGCCGCATTTGGAGTGATCGCCCATCATTAAACCGCAAAATTGTTGACCGGTTTGAACGAAATGTTGTTCGGCATACGACCATAGTTTTACGGGCTCGTAAGTGTTTTTAAGGTTCGAGATGTTGGTGTCAGCACCTAAATTGCACCATTCTCCCAGTACTGAATTACCCAGAAAACCATCGTGTCCTTTGTTGGAATACCCGAAAATTACC
>CBETNY010000331.1:0-2881 GCA_965537275.1 uncultured bacterium
GTAAACAATCAAGTCGATTTAAGTTATCTTTGCTGCGGCCTTTTATGTAATGATTTGCCAGGCAATATTCTAATGGTCATTCAGGCGAATAATTCATGATGGTCAACAGGAAAAAAATAAGTTGAAAAAACAAAAGTGGAAAATAGAATGAGAACCGTGATGCTGTTTGTATTCCTGTGGTTGGGTAATGCCGGCTGGGGGCTGCATGCCCAAACGCCCGGGCTTTTTACCATTGACGGACAAATCAGGGACAAAACATCCGGTGAATTGCTGGCCGGCGCCACGGTTTTTGTAAAAGAGCTCTCCGACGGTGCTGTTTCCAATGCATATGGCTTTTATTCGATTAGTATGAAACCGGGGGTTTATCACCTTCGATTTTCTTATGTGGGTTATCAAAGTTTAAATTGTGAGGTACATCTTAAGGCAGATACCAACTTGTCGGTGTCATTATCCCGTGTGGCCAATCAATTGCAAGAGGTGCAGGTGACAGGCCAAAGCAAAATTGAGAATATTATCCGTAGCCAGACTTCGGTACACGAACTCCAGATGAGCCGGATTGAAAAAATCCCTGCTTTTATGGGCGAGGTTGATTTAATCAAGGCGCTTTCCTTGCTTCCGGGCGTAAAATCGGTGGCGGAAGGGTCGTCGGGGATGAGCGTAAGGGGAGGGGGTGCCGATCAAAACCTGGTTTTGCTCGATGGTGCTACGGTTTACAACTCCGGTCACCTGATGGGCTTTTTCTCGGTCTTCAACAGTGATGCCGTGAAAAGTGTCAAACTTTTCAAGGGCGATTTACCGCCTGCCTATGGGGGTCGCCTTTCGTCGTTGGTGGAGGTGCGGATGAAAGAAGGAAACCAACAGCATTTTCATGTGCGGGGCGGCATCGGAATCATTGCCTCCCGTTTGATGTTGGAAGGACCTGTGAAAAAGGGAAAATCCTCTTTTATGATTAGTGGCCGGCGTACCTATGCCGATCTTTTCTTGCGGTTGTCAAAAGATGAACAACTCAATTCAAACCGGCTCTATTTTTACGATTTAAATACCAAATTCAATTTTAATATTAACCAAAATAACCATCTTTTTATATCCGGTTATTTTGGAAAAGATGTTTTTAAAAATAATTTTTTCAACACCAATTGGGGAAATGCCACCGGTAGTTTGCGCTGGAATCATCTTTTCAACCGTAAGTTATTTGCCAACTTTAGTTGGATTGTTAATCGATTTAATTATAATCTGGGATTGCCTAAATCGAATCCACGCTCTTTTGTTTGGCAATCGTCACTCACCGATTTGAAATGGAAAGCGCATTTCGACTGGTATTTGAACCCTTCTAACCGGCTCAATTTTGGTCTGTCGGTGATTCATCATGATTTTTTCCCGGGAAAAATTACCGGAACCGGCGAGCAGGCTGTGATTAACGAATATCGCCTGCCCAATAAAGGAGCTTTGGAAACGGCTATTTATGTCGGTAACAAGCAAAACCTGACCAGGCACCTCCGGCTTAATTATGGCCTTCGTTTTAGTGTATTTGCAAATCTGAAACCCGAAACGCTCTATCATTTTGATGCCAACCATCAGGTAACCGATTCGGTGGTTTATTTGCAAAATGGAATCTATCATGCTTATTGGGCGTGGGAACCGCGATTAGGAGTTGTCTTTCAAATCGATTCTTCCTCATCGGTAAAACTTAGCTATGCGCGCAATGTGCAATATATTCAAAAAGCACAGAATTCAACGGGTGGAAATCCCCTGGACATATGGTTTCCGGCCAATCCCAATGTTAAACCACAAAAAAGTGATCAGTTGGCGGCAGGTTATTACCGAAATTTTCATCAAAATCAGTTTGAAACAAGTCTGGAAATTTATTATAAATGGATCAGAAATGCCATCGACTTTAAAGATCATGCCGATTTATTGCTGAACAAATATCTGGATGGTGAGCTGCGTACCGGAAAAGCATACAGTTACGGGGTGGAAATAATGGTGAAGAAAAAACAGGGGCTGGTTACCGGGTGGTTGAGCTATACCTATTCGCGCAGTATGCGTCAAATCGAAGAAATCAATCAGGGTCAACCCTATCCGGCACCCTATGACAAACCACACGATTTGTCGGTGGTGCTTAATTTTGATCCCACCCGGCAACTAAGTCTGGGGTTGGCATGGGTATATATGACCGGCCAGGCGGTTACTTTTCCGGAGGCGCGCTTTGAATATGGCGGAACCATTATTCCGGTTTATTCCTCACGCAATGCCCACCGGTTGCCCGATTATCACCGGTTAGATTTCTCGTGCAACTGGAAATTTAAGGTTAAAAAAGGTCGAAAATCTCGTCAATCTATCAACTTGTCCATTTACAATCTGTATAACAGGAAAAATGCCTGGGTGGTGAATTTTGAGAATGACCCGGAAATCCCCAATGCCACCTATGCCGAAAAGACATATCTGTTCGGTATTCTTCCGACGTTGACCTATAATTTTAATTTTTAAAAAAGAATACATCATGAATCAAGGGGACAAACAAACAATAAAATACAAGGGCAAGCAAAACAGTTCGGTAGATGAGGATATCTTTGGAATCGATTCACTTTTAATCAATAGCCACTTTAGAAACCCATGAAAAAAACAGGCCTTTATATTTTTTTGATTACTTTGGGCGTTCAGTTGTTTACAGCCTGTACCGAGCGAATGCAGATCGACTTGCCCGAAAGTGCTAAGAAACTGGTGGTGGAAGCCTACCTTTTTCCGGGTGATAGTGCATCGTGGGTGCGCCTGACCGAAAGTGCCAACTATTTTTCGAATCAACCCCCAAAGGCGGTGACCCATGCTTCTGTGAAGCTGGACGACGGTCAGGGTTCGGTTTGGGAATTCAATAATCTCGATA
>CBETNY010000332.1:0-2876 GCA_965537275.1 uncultured bacterium
AACCGGTACGGAAACCCGGATCGATGGCCAATATATTTTTCCTTCCCAGGGGAGGTGCCAAAAGGAGCTGGCGCAAATTATCACCAAAAACTTTGATGGCTGTTTCGTCCGCTTTTTGTTTTAGCATGGTCCTGAGCTCGGCTTCCATGGCAGGGAAAAGCAACCGTTTTAAGGCATCTTTCAGTGCCAGGGCCTTGTGCCGGGCCGCTTCGCTGTCCGTTTTAACAAGCCGATTTGAAAGGGTTTCAAAGGCTTCGTCAAACGAAGGCTGCACTTTTACCCGAAGCATGCCCTCTTTTTCGGCACGAAACAGCGCCAGAATTCGATGAGAAGGCGCTTTGCGGGCTCCTTCTTCCCAATCGAACCAGGTGGTGTATTTCTCTGCCTCAGCCTCTTTTCCCTTCATCACCTTTGAACGGAGCTTTGCCTCGCGTTGAAAAAAACGCCTCAACCAATGCCGTACCCATTCGGTTTCGCTAATCCATTCGGCCATAATATCGCGGGCACCTTGCAAAGCCTCTTCGCTATCTTCGGCTTGCGTGTTCGGTTTTACAAACCGGATAACCGTTTGAGAAAAATCGTGCACCCTTTCCGACATCAGCAATTTGGCCAAAGGTTCCAGGCCTTTATCCCTGGCCATGGAAGCTTTGGTTTTCCGCTTGGGCCGGTAAGGCAGATACAAATCTTCCAGTTGGGACATTTGATCGGTTTCACGAATTTTACGCAGCAATGCCTCATCCGTAACCCCCTGTTCATCAAGACTATTTAGGATGGCTTTCTTTCGCTTCTCCAGCTCTGCATCCTGCTGAACCCATTTGAATAATTCTATAAGCTGCACATCGGTTAATCCACCTGTGCGTTCCTTACGATACCGCGCAATGAAGGGTATGGTAGCACCCTGTTGGTATAATTCAAGTGTATTTTTAATTTGCCATTCGTCTACTTGAAGACGTTGGGCCCATTTAGCTTCTGTGGTCATTTTGTACCTATAAAAATGATGCTGTTCGAAAATTCAGGGGTTTGTGTAATACGAAACGTCAGGAAATATTGACGAAAAGTATCTTCAAAAATGCGCGTGCGCTGCTTATCGCGATGACTGTAGGCCAAGCGGTTAAAAAATACTTTACCACCGGGAAGCAGAATACGGTGAAGTTGCTGAAGAAACTCCGGGGTATCAAACTTTTCGGGAATCCAATGATCTAAAAAGAGATCAACCACCACCATCTGATAGATGGGTTCTGCCTGCTGCACAAATTCAAAGGCATCGGCAATTTGAATATCGAGATACTTAAGCGTCTTCAAGTCAAAATACTTTTCCGCCAAATCGATCACCCCGGCATCCACTTCCACACCGGTTAATTTGGCGGCGCAGCCCCACTCATCCTGAAGAATACGGGCCACACTTCCTGCTCCAAAACCCAAAATAAGCACTTCGTGAAGGGCATCCGTATCCAAACCTTCCATTTGAAAAGCATGTTGGAAGACCCGATGCAAATTTCCAAAAGAATAATTTACGTGCAGCGAATCCAGGACAAAATGGCCGGAACGCCGATTAATTTCGAGTGTTTGAAAAGCGGTTTTTCGCCTTTCCACCGGAAAAAACGCAGGAAAATATTTTTTTATTCCTTTGAGCATCTGTGTTAATTCCCTTTAAATTGTGGCCGTCTTTTTTCGAGGAATGCACGTTTTCCTTCACGAAAATCGTGACTTTCGAAAACAGCCTTTATTTTCATACGCATCTCTTCATCATCTGTCAGCTGCTCCACAGTTCGCGTAGCCAGTTGATGTACCTGGTTTTTAATCAATTCAATGGCAAGCGGTGCATTGTTAAGAATTTGTCCGGCCATTTTCAAGGTGAAAGCTTCTAAGGCATCTTCGTCCACCAAATGATTCAGGATACCCAATTGAGCAGCCCGTTTTGCATCCATCACATCGGCAGTGAAAAAGAGTTCCATGGCAATATTGCTTCCCACCCTTTGTAAAACACGGTTTACCTGATTGGGATTGTAAGGCGCACTAATTTTTGTAGGAGTAATGGCAAAAGAGGCCTTGGGAGAACCAATAAGAATATCGCAAGAGAAAATTAATTCACAACCTCCTCCCCACACGCTACCGTCAATCATGGCAATCACGACACCCGGAAAATGTTCAATCCGTTTTAAAATTTTTTCCAAAGCATATTCGTAGGGTGTTTCATCAAACCCGGCTTCGGGCAGTTGATCGATACGCAATCCGGCACACCAAACTTTCGAGCCCGGATGACTTCTCAAAATGACCACCCTCACCTTTTCCTCTTCAAACCGATCAAATGCCGCCACCATTTCATCAATCATTTCCAAATTCAGTGAATTGCTTTTTCGAATATTGTTGAGGCTTAAAACAGCCCTTCCATCCTCTTTTTCTATTTCAATAAATTTCATTTTGAGCACCTGTTTTTTTATGGTTACTATCGTCCTTACCGGGATTGTTTTTTGGCAGTGAGTTCCTGATAAAGTTTTAATTCATCTTTAAGGTAGCGGGCAGTATAACTTTGAGATGAAGATATGATTTCTTCCGGGCTGCCTTCACAAAGAATCCGGCCACCCCGTGCGCCCCCTTCAGGACCAAGATCGATGATGTGGTCGGCCACCTTAATCACTTCCAGGTTATGTTCGATCACCACCACCGTATTGCCCTTATCCACCAGCTTGTTTAATACATCCATCAATACTTTCACATCTTCAAAATGGAGTCCTGTGGTGGGTTCATCAAGAATATAAAGCGTTTTTCCGGTGTCTTTTTTTGATAGTTCAGCAGCCAATTTAACCCGTTGCGCTTCACCACCGGAGATGGTAGTCGAAGACTGACCCAGTGTTAAATACCCTAAACCCACATCC
>CBETNY010000333.1:0-2871 GCA_965537275.1 uncultured bacterium
CACGAAACGCAATCTTCGGTAACTACCGGGATACCCTTTTCGTTGATAAAATGACCGGTATGCTCAAATTTATCAATGTCGTTTCCGCTTTTGTAACCAAAACGACCAATGATATCTTTTGAAGCATCCTTTTCGAGAACCGACAAGCTGAAATACCCACTTTCACCAATCAACCGGGCACTCAGGTTATCTTTGTTACAACTGATGGCCAACTGAGCCGGCGTTGCCGTTACCTGAAAGGCAGTGTTGGCCACATATCCATTCAAACGGCCTTCACTTTGTGTAGCCACAATGTACAGGCCATATGAAAGCTTAAAAAATGATTCTATGTTCATTATGCTAAATTTTATTCATTAAATAATTTATTTACCTGCTTCAAAGGTACAATAATTGAAGATTATTTCCTTGTCTTCCTAAATAATTTCCCGGCTTGATTGAATGGCAAACAAGAGCAGAATGGCAACGGCACAGGAATGAAGGTTGGGGATATTTTTTGCTATTTTTGCAGCAACAAAAAGAAATAATTTATTCAGCATCCGGCATCATGGATTTGGCAGTATCAATTCTTATTCTCTTTATTCTCTCCTTTCAGGTAATGCCTGTGGCTTTGGGGATTGACGTCCAAAAATCAGGATGGATTCAGGCCGGCAGTATCATTCTGATTTTGTTTGCCGGTCAGCTTCTGTTTTTTTTGTTGGGAACCTGGTTGGGAAATCACTTCATGTATCTGATTGGAGGCATCAGAAAAGGGGTGCTTTTCGTGGGCTTTTTCCTGATTGGTGTACGTTACAGTATGGAAGCTTTTAAAATCAGAAAAGGGGAACGCACCTACCTGTTAGAGAAAGCCAACGGCTCGATTTTGCCTTCTGTAGCCCAGTCGATGAATACATTTTTGGCAGGCATCCTTTTTTATTTTATTCAAGTGAATTTGGTCAACGATTTGATCTATCTGGGCCTCTTTTCGTTTTCGTTGAGTCTCTTGTTTGCCTTGATAAAAGGTGAAAAACTTGCTCTTTCGGCCATTTCATTGCTTTACATGGTGGGAGGCGGATTGCTAAGCCTCATCTCCTTTTATTTTGCCTTTGCTTAAATCGTGACGCCCAAAATGAAAAAACAAATCCCTTCAGGTCTTTTAATCATACTTTTTTTATTACCGCTGTGGTTACAAGCACAAATCCCCTCCGGTTATTATGATGCCGCTGCCGGAAAGACCGGAAACGATTTGAAAGCCGCTTTGCACAAAATCATTAAGGGACACACCGAACACAGTTATTCGGAACTATGGGAAATTTTAAGCGATTCGGATGAAGATCCCAACAATAGCAACAATGTAATTCTCATTTATTCGGGAATTTCCAGGGCAAAAAACAAGCATGGAGGAAGCAACGGCGATTGGAACCGCGAACATGTCTGGGCCAAATCGCATGGTGATTTTGGTACGAATCCCCCTGCCGGAACCGATGCACACCACATCAGACCGGCCGACGTACAGGTAAACAGTTTGAGGGGACATCTCGATTTTGATGAAGGCGGAAGTCCTGTTTCGGGAGCCCCTGAATGTAAAAAAGACAACGATTCGTTTGAACCGCGCGATGCCGTAAAGGGAGATGTGGCGCGCATGATTTTTTATATGGCTACCCGCTATGAAGGAGATAACGGCGAACCCGATCTGGAGGTGGTTGACCGTGTAAACACCTATCCTGAAGCCGAAATGGGCAAACTTTCGGTATTACTCAAATGGAACGTACAAGACCCGCCCGACGATTTTGAAAGAGATCGGAATAACGTGATCTTCAATCAATATCAACACAACCGCAATCCGTTTATCGATCATCCCGAGTATGTCACCTCCATTTGGGGTGGCCCTACTTCCATCCACAAGAACCCGGACCTTTCGTTGGAAATTTTTCCCAACCCGGTTAGCAGTCTGCTACATGTTGTAAATGGAACCCCGGAGACGTTAAATTACTCCATTTATCAGTTCAACGGAAAATGTATTGCCAAAGGAACCCTTCGGGAAGGTGAATCCGTCATCGACCTGCAAAAACAAACACAAGGCCTACTCATGCTTACGCTTTCAACAAAAAACGGCCGGCGTATAAAAACATACAAACTCATTAAAACCAAAAACAAACAATGAATCATCAACCAACCATCCGTATAACCAAAGAATTTAAATTTGAAATGGCCCATGCCTTAAAAGATTACGACGGACTCTGTCGAAATATTCATGGACATTCGTACGAACTAAAGGTAACCATTGCCGGAAAACCAATCACCGACGAAAACAGCCCCAAACTCGGAATGGTGATGGATTTCGGCGACCTGAAAAAAATTGTTCGCGAACAAATTGTGGACCGTTACGATCACGCCTTGGTACTTTACAATAAAATGCCGGCTTCATTAATTAATGAGCTTAAGAAAAATTTTGAGCGTATCATCATCAAAGATTATAACCCCACCAGCGAACTGATGATACAGGATTTTGCCCAATTAATTCAAGCAAAACTTCCCGAACCCCTAAAGCTAAAATACGTTTTGCTGCGCGAAACCGTAACGTCGTATGCCGAATGGTTCGCCGAAGACAATGAGTAGCCCCTGAGGCAACACACACCCCGAATTCATTCCTCTCCGGAAAGCAATATTATTTTTATTCTTTCTAAATATCATATATAGGTGTGAACATATTAACAGTAGTGTTACTTTTGTGAAAAAGTTAACGACCATGAAAAAATATGTTTTATTCATCTGTGTGCTCTTTCTCATCCCGGTGATGGCATTAAAAGCACAAAGTATTCAACCTTTTTATCAAATTGCAACCTTTGATCAACCGATCAAGGCCGTTCAAGACCAGGTAACCCCGTTGCTGAC
>CBETNY010000334.1:0-2867 GCA_965537275.1 uncultured bacterium
AAACGGCATGGGACTATCAAAAGCAGCTTTTTGAACGGACTTTAAAACTGAAAAAAAAAGGCCAAATTCCGAAAAATCATCTGCTTTTTTGTGAGCATCCTCCGGTGTATACCTTGGGAAAAAGTGGTGACCGGAAGCATTTATTGATTGACGATAAAGTGCTTCAAGCCAAGGGAGCCGCATTTTATCCAATCGACCGGGGAGGCGATATTACTTTCCATGGTCCCGGACAGCTGGTGGGTTATCCTATTTTCGATTTGGATACCTTTTCATTGTCAATTCGCGATTATGTTTATCGTATTGAGGAGGTGGCCATCCGTACGTTGAGTCATTTTGGGTTGGTGGCCGGTCGAATTGAAAAGGCTACCGGTGTTTGGATTGATGCCGGCACGCCCCGTGCACGAAAAATCACCGCCATCGGCATGCGTATTCACAGCAAAGTGAGTATGCACGGATTTGCCATGAATGTGAATACCGATCTGGACTATTTTTCCTACATCATTCCCTGTGGCATTGCGGATAAAGGGGTCACTTCTCTTCAAAACGAATTGGGATACCCGGTGGAGATGGATGAGGTGAAAAATTTGATGGTTCGGGAATTTGGTTTGGTGTTCGACAGCAAGATTCGGGTTAATCCCAAAGGGATTTTTAGTCAGATACACAATAAAAATAATTTGACTGTAAATAAGCTTGATAAGAAAACAATAAGTTTGAACCCTTTCGGTTTACTTGTTATTTTTGAACTTTCACAACAACACCCATGGATGAATTAAAACTTTTGTATGTTCAGGCCGATTTGATTTGGCAAAATGCAAAGCGAAACCGCCAGGTTTTTGAAGAGGTCATTCTGAAAGAGGCCCCCGGAAACCATTTGGTGGTTTTGCCCGAAACCTTTACTACCGGCTTCCCGGTCGATCCGCTTCCCTATGCAGAACCCGTCGAGGGTGAAACCATCCAATGGATGTCCCGGATGGCTGCTCAAAGTGGGGCAGTTATTTGTGGTAGCTTGCTGCTTAAAGCGGGTAATGATTTTACCAATTCATTGATTTGGATGCCTCCCGATGGTCAGTTTCAACGCTACGACAAACGGCATGTTTTTTCAATGGGTGGTGAAGATGAAAAGATTAAGCCGGGGAAAGAAGCCCTGATTGTTGAGTGTAACGGATGGAAAATTAAGCCCATGGTGTGTTACGACCTTCGTTTTCCGGTGTGGAGTAAAAACAGGTATCAAGACGGAAAATTTGAATATGATTTGGCCGTTTATGTAGCCAACTGGCCTGAAGTAAGGGCTTATCCCTGGAAGGTTTTGTTAAAAGCCAGGGCCATTGAAAACCAATGCTATGTGTTGGGTGTTAACCGGGTGGGAAAGGATGGTTTGAATAATTATTATGGCGGCCATTCCCAATTGATTGATGCCAAAGGAAACGTTGTTTCGGAGGCTGCGGATGGAAAAACAGCGGTTATAAAAGAGGTAATTTCGAAAGAGGCGTTGATTCGCTTCCGCGAAAAATTTGATGTGGGACGCGATTGGGATCATTTCACCCTTCGGGTTGATTAAATGGAAGGTGGTAAATGTGAAGGAAAAACATTATCCTGGCATGCCGCTTTGGCGGGATTAAATGACAAGCAAAGCGTGAAAAGAGTTTTTAAATGAATCTTCAAGAAAAGCCATCGGTATTAATTTTAGCGGCAGGGACTTCCGGCCGGATGGGGCAGCTGAAGGCCTTTTTACCTTTCGACCGGCACCGGTGCTTTCTTGAAAAAATTATTGCCGATTACTTTGCTTTTGGGGTCTTCGAACTGGCAGTGGTTTTAAATGAGAAGGGGATGGAAAGGTTCAATGAGCTGACCTTTCCGAATAAAGATGCCGTTAAAACCGTTTTAAATCCTTTTCCCGAAAGGGAACGCTTTTTTTCGGTGCAAACCGGATTGGCTGCTTTGTCTGCGCCCGGCGCGGTTTTTCTTCACAATGTGGACAATCCGTTTGTTCATCAGGATGTGTTAGCACTGCTGGTCAAACAGTTGAAGCCCGGTACCTATGTGATTCCTGTTTTTGAAAACCATGGAGGACATCCCGTTTTATTGTCAAAAGAAATTGTTCGTTCTCTGGTTTCCATTTCCGATTACACCCTCAATTTAAAAACTGTATTACAGGCACATGCATCCATACGTGTTCCGGTGCATGACGCGTGGGTATTGGTGAACATCAACAATCGGGATGACTATCACCGTTATATAAATCAAAAACCATAAAAAAAGAACGATGGAAAAAAATAAAAAACAGAAACGATACGGACGGCTTTACAAGCAAATTCAAGATTTGATAGTAAAAAGCAGTAACAATCCTTTGTCGAACATGGCTACCATTAATGCGGTTTTGTATCACAAAATGGAATCCTTTTTTTGGTGTGGTTTCTACCTGATGCAGGATGAAAAATTGCAGGTAGGGCCTTACCAGGGAGCTTTGGCTTGCATCAACCTGGCCAAAGATACGGGCGTATGCTGGGCCGCCATCAATCGGCGTCAACCTGTTCTTGTGCCTGATGTGGAGGCTTTTCCGGGACATATTGCATGCGATTCACGCTCAAAATCGGAAGTGGTCATTCCTTTGAAAAACAAAGAAGGTGAAATTGTAGGTGTCCTGGATGTCGACAGTAAAGATTACAATTCGTTTGATGAGGTGGATGTCGTTGAATTGGAGCAAATCGTTCAATTGGTTTACAATCCTACAGCGATTCATGAGCCAATATCCGGATAAATTGCCCCAACTAAAAAGAAATCCGTTTTATATTCGGGGACAAAACCGAATAAAACGAAGCGCTTTCAGGTGGCTAAAAAGGGAGGATTTCTTCAGGAGTCGTCTCTGA